>CAZOAX010000289.1:264-3287 GCA_964577735.1 uncultured bacterium | reverse complement strand
CAAAATGAGTGATGCAGTATATGAATGCTTGCTTGTTGGAAAAGAACTCAAAGAATATGAAGAAAAGCATGGTTCGCGAATTTATCATATTGTTTTTGTTGATGGGAAAGAACAATGGGAACACAGAATTTCAGATTTTATCCGCTTTATAGATCTCTATAATCAAGGAATTATAGATGATCTCGTTGTCGGTTGTGATGTCGAGAAACGTTGGAGTACAATTCTTGATGGAATGCTTTCAAAACAGAAAATTTAAATGTAAGTCTTTAAATCTCACTAAACATATTTGTTTAAATAACCCTCTGAGAGCATCACTTTTCTAAAGAGCGTTCGACGACCATTTTGAGGCAAACATAAAACCACATCTGCATTTATGGTGGGAATCTCCGATTGGGGCAAATCTTTGGATCATATGTAACTCCAGGCAATTCTCCGCTTTTGATTAACTCTAAGTTTATCCTCCAATTTCTTTATCCTTTTATCTGTCGACCATGTCATTGATTTACCTTTGTTTCTAATTCGATAATACGCAGATCATACACATGAATAGCCTTCACAAATGTCTCAACAGCCTTTGATCAGATTTCTCCTTCGCTGGAGGTTATCTCACTGGAAGAGATGCATTCACAATGACTGATGCTACTTTTACCGCATCATTGACGCTTTCAATTTAGGTAATCTGAGTTCAATTTCACGATCCTTCTTTAACGGAATAACAGAAAATCCAAGATTTTGAACCCGCAGGCATAATGCGAAGCACTAAACCTTTAACCTGGGAATCTCGCATGTAAATAGGCTTAGTTTGAGTTTAAGCTTTTGGCAAAATTCATCAGCACACGATCCTGGAATCCGCTCCAACAAAACCTCCATTTTGCTTCATATTAAATTTTAACTTGTTGCTTTGAGACAGCTTCTTGAATCTTTTGAAATTCGTCAAGAATTCTTTGCTCTTCTTCAGGAGAGGTCTTGTATTGTTCTCCTTCTCTTGATTGACGCGGACGCATATATTTCTTCCACATCTTCTCAGTAAAAGAATTCTCTAGTTCTGGCGGATAAAAACCGTATTCGGAATAGTAAGCTTTAATTTCTTCATCTGAAAATTTAGAAAAATAAGAGGATATAGCTTTAAGATCTAGTTCCAATTCTGCCATTGAAACAAACACTTGATCCGGCCTAAGAAAAAAAGGCACTAATTTTTTTAGATTAGTGTCGTTAGTGCAAAATATTTTACAGAAAGGTAGGTAATAGAGATAGCGAACATCTAAATGAGCTTTTCTATCCTTGCCGCAACCCACAAAATTGCAAAACAAACTAAAATAATTAATATCATCCACTCTATGCAAATACTTCGCGTATGGAGCAAAGTATCGTAACGGCTGGCATCCCTCTAGACGCCAACGTCGCATTACTTTGCCAATATAGCCTGGATTGTCTTGAAAAAAATACCTAGCTACGCGTAAGACCTCATTCCTTGATGTTACCTGGAAAAACCGTCTGTTATCTAACCATTCAACCATTACTTCTAATGATTGAAATTTAGGAATTGTTGCCTCTTTGCGTAACCCCTGAAATAAGCCTACTAAATCAACGCCCAAATCTTCACTCCGGATTATTTCTGCATCCTTAACATGCTGCTCGGAAAACTGCTTTTCCTTCCAGTCTCTTAAAGTGGACATTACGGGATGTTCGTCAAAAGCAATGCCATATCCTAATCCTGGTACATTTACCAAGATTCCATGCCCTCGAGGAACGGTGTATCCATTCATTGGAATAGCTACATCTCCCAACAATTCACTACAAGCCATATCCAAAGCATCGGGTAACACTGAGGATTGAGATAATTGGGTCTTACCTGCGAGGCTGCTAATAATACCTCTAGTTTTTTGATCTTCTTCTCCACTCGCTGTTTTTATAGCAAGATTGCATTTCTCTTAACAAAATAGGTGATATACGGTGCTGATAATAGCGACTCAAATATGGTAAACATTCGCGGTTCATACCTTGAAAGGCACATTTATCCAAGATTAGAGGGGGTCCTATATTCATAAATCGACTCCTAGTACTATTAATTGTCCAGTTATACGGTTCACGTACTCTTCTCGGATCTTTTCTGTGTGGCGGATAAGACCAGATGAAAACAGTCGATATTGAAGACAATACAATATGACAAGGATTGATATAAATCAACTTTAAAATACATCATGAGCAGGATTTTGATGAGACTGGATAAGATAGGATGAGACAAGGAAAGCAGGAAACTACTTGTTTTGGGGCAAGGGGTCGGAGGTTCAAATCCTCTCACTCAGATTCTTCTTTCTAAGGGACTTATGAATGGCTTGACCGCTTTTCGTAAGTCCTTTTTTTTCTTCAGGTGGTGTATAAAGCCAGTGAATCTACAAAATCCACCCAGATATAAGAATTGGGTAGATTTTATTGAAATCTATGAATCACGAATATTAATGGCACGATCTCTCTTAGGAAGTACACGATCAAAAATGAGTTTGATAGCCTTTGTATTGTCGAAAACAAAAATCAGAACCTGGAAATTGGAAGATAGCTATCGTCTCCTTTCAGTGCACGAGCTAAAGAAGTTATAAAAAAAGAACGCTGTTGGAGTTTTGAGGCTCCAACAGCTGAGTGATGTTATTTAACGATCACGGTGTTGTTTTGACCATTATTGATAACGTCTGTTGCCTCACTAACTTTAATAGTACAAGTTGATGAGCCGGGGCCTAAGATGACATTGGCGACTGTTGCATTCAGCTGGCTGAAGTCATTTTTTGACGCTTCGATGTTGGATCCAGGTAGAATTTGATAGGGAGGATATGGGGATTGGAAATTACCAACCGCAATAGCCGCTTGACCTGATCCGGAGAATGTATTGTTTCGGATCACGCTTCCTGTTCCCATCCCAATATTAATGAATGCCATGTTGTAGCCGGCATCACCTGTAAAGGTGTTATTTCGGACATTTAATCCAAAATAGCCGGTAAATGGATACATCAAATCAAAAAGAAATACAC
>CAZOAX010000289.1:0-254 GCA_964577735.1 uncultured bacterium | reverse complement strand
GTTGGAAGTAGTTGTCTGTGATTTCCAGGTTAGTAATCTCTTTTGGCATCGATTCAGTGCTACCACTGATAGCGACAATTCCGACTGATGGAATATTGAGGAATTCATTGTCCTTAATCACAATGTCGGTTTCACTTATACCGAGCAATAGGATGTTATATCCTGCGCCGCCGATAATGTTTGCTCCATTTCCAGCATTATCAAAAATATTATTTTTGGCTGTGAGACTCGAATTAGGAAATGAGTTGGTTGTT
>CAZOAX010000288.1:0-3295 GCA_964577735.1 uncultured bacterium | reverse complement strand
CATGAAGTTGGATATCAGCCAAGTAGGCATCACAGCCACTTCCGGAGAAGGTTTGACCGACTTTGGCCTTGGAGAAGGCGTTCAAGCCTTTGTGATTGTCACCACACAACAAGACTAATAGACATCTCTTAAATAGCGTTTTTCAGTTCGAAGGCGCTTGATATATTCCCGAGGCTCTTTTCCATGTTCTTGAATGATTTCACCAAGGACTTTTTCGACGTCTTTCGCCATTTGATGGGCATCCCCGCAAACATAGATGTAGGCGCCATTTTCAAGCCATTGATAAATTTCAGCGCCTTTTTCTTTGAGTCGATGTTGAACATAGATTTTATGTTCCTGATCACGTGAGAAAGCGGTATCGATCTTTAGTAGACCAGATGACTCCCACTGTTTCCATTCATCTTCATAAAAGTATTCATGAGAACTTGTCCATTCTCCAAAAAACAACCAGCTTAAACCTTTATCCCCTCGTGATTCCCGCTCTTGCATGAAGGCACGAAATGGTGCGACACCTGTGCCCGGGCCAATCATGATAATATTTGTATTCGGATCAGTTGGTAGTTTGAAATCATGGCTAGGATGAATGTAGACTGGCACAACAGGGTGACGCAAATCGGCGAGCTGACATAAATAATGCGTGCAAACGCCCACTCTAGAAATCCCGCGCGTTTCATAACGCAAGTAGGCGATCGTTAAATGAACTTCATCGGGGTAGGCATTTTGCGAAGAAGCAATTGAATAGAACCTTGGAAGTAGAGGCATGACAAGATCGACAACTTCTTCCGGCGTAAATTTGACTTCCGGATGATGCTCGAGCAGATCCCAGAGCTCATGGGATGTCATCCACTCTTTTAAAGCTTCCTTATTTCCATCTTCCAGCAATAGCTCCAAGGGGGCACTGTATTCAATCGATAAATGAGGGATCAATTTCTGAACAGTTTTTCTTGTGATCCCTTTCAAATTGGCCTGAGAGGTCAAAAATTGACGAAAAGTGACAGATTCCCCTTTCTTATCCTGAACAATCTCATCGCCAGTCGCTTTCAAAGCCTTTAGCGTGCGTTCAACCAGGCCGGCATCATTGACTGGGTAAACTGCCAAACTATCGCCGACGTCATATTTCAGCCCGGATCCTTCAATATCCACGATGACGTGTACGGTTTCTTTTTTTGATCCAAGCTTGCTTAAAGAATAGCGTTCTTTAATGGAAGCCATGAACGGATGCTGACGATTATGGGGAGTTTGTGAATTCATGGGCTTGAGTATACTGATTTCGAAAATAATCCGCTATGCCTTGCCACTATCTCAATTATTCCAAATAAGATCATGTGTTTCTTCACACTGAGCTTTAGCATATTTTATCAGCTCCGGTATAACAACTAATGAACAAGCCGCACCTGCACCTAAACAAGTTGCCATAAGGAAAGCTATTGCGACGGAAATGACAGAAACTGTACCCGCACTGAATAGGCAGCCCAAAGTTATCCCTGCTACAATGGCTGCTCCTGCGGCAATCGCATTAAATATCACGAGTGCCACTGCACATACAGCAGCGGTTGACGCAAGAATAGAACCTGCAACCTCTTTAAAGCGCTGCACATCGTCACGGGACTTAAAAGCATCTATTTGATTTGATAGATTGCCAACAATTCTCATAAAGAATCCTTTTTATTTAAGTGCGACTCCAGATTATTTGGTGTGTTTCTTTACACTGTTCAAACGCCCACATGCAAGCTGCTGGACCGAGGCCTACAGCCACAATCGCAATTGGTGATATCGCAATACTTGAAATGATTAAATCTACTCCCCCAAGCACAGCAACGGTAGTCGCGCCTGCCAAAAATGCACACCCAAGACCAAAAACTGTGAGAATACAGGCAGGAGCAGCAATCATAGCAAACACAGCAACCACAGCGACCGCAACTTTCCCAGCTGAAAGCAAAATCGATTGCGAAACTTCATTAAACCGTTGAACATCGCTTCTTGCCAAGAATGTATCTATGCGTGCTGATATAGCGCTCATTATTTTGCCTTGTTTGATATGCAATAATAATATAGATTCACCACTAAACAATATACTAAATTAACAAAATCTTAACATATGCTTTTTTTATCTTTGTTATTCCTTTCACCCATCACACCAGAAGCGTCTCACGAGATTGGAAAAAAAATTTACATAAACGAATGTTCAGGACATGTAGACAAATTGGTCTTTTGGAACCCCCATGAAAATTGCCTCTCTCTTGGGATTGGCCATTTTATTTGGTACCCGGAAAACACAGACAATAAATTCGACGCTATGTTTCCTGAATATTTAAAATTCCTGCAAAGCAAACATATTCCCTTCCCTAAAATCATAGATAATCCTGCTCATGCACCTTGGAAATCAAGAGAAGAGTTCCTCTCTAAGGAAAAAACGGATGGGGCCATTTTAAAAAAATGGCTTGCTGAAACTATCGAGCTACAAACTGAATTTATTATTAACCGGTTATCCCTTTCCCTGGATCGGATTTTAGCTCAAGGCCCCCACTTAGATAAAGCTATTAACCAATTAACAAAGACACCAGCCGGGCTCTTTGCTTTAATCGATTATTTAAATTTTAAAGGCGAGGGACTATCCCCAAATGAACGTTATCGAGGGAAAGGCTGGGGACTTTACCAAGTCCTTTCCAACATGGATGCAAAAAAAGGATCTAGTCTTGATCAATTTAAAGCGTCCGCCATCGCCACATTAACCGAGCGCGTTCGCCTTGCCCCTAAAGATGAGTCCCGTTTTCTTCCAGGGTGGACAAACCGCATTGAACGGTATTGATATAGTGTTCAAGCAAATCCAGGTATTGATCGAGATAAATGGACTTTCCTTCTTCCTGATCTGCTTCACAATTCCAGGAGATTTTTTTTAATTCCGATTGAATATTCAATTTTTCTTCTTTAGACAGTTTTGCCCGTAACATAATACGAATGCAGACTTCAGTTACATCATCAAAATTATGCATTATATATTTAGAAATAGGCGTTCTAGTCCTGGAATTATAACTGCTGTAGGCTTTAAGACCAGGATGCCGGCCGATAAACTGCTCGATCTTTCTAAAAGCTTCAGGATATTGATAAGAAGTCGTCGTTTTTGTTTGGTTGTGGTTCTCAATTTCTTCAAACGAAAAAAAGCTCGATAGATCAATGATCTTCACTTCTAGATCCTTGTTGAGCATGATGTTGCTCCCATGCAAGTCCAGATGTAAAAACTCCTGATGGTAGGCATGACGGATTCCAGAAATAAACTGCTTTGTTGCTATTATCA
>CAZOAX010000287.1:538-3310 GCA_964577735.1 uncultured bacterium | reverse complement strand
ACCCTTTTGCTTGAGGTTCAAGATTTACTTTAAAATTGAAATCCGCCTCAAGCCCCCAAGGAACAAATATCAACTCATCTTTCAAGAGGTTTCCTATCTTCACAATAAAGTAGGAAGTAGAAATACATTCATATCCCGTCTTTTTTTCCTTTTCTAAATAGTCCACTAAAGCTTGCAGAATATCTTCATCTTCACTCATATTCGAGATGGCTACAATCTCAGGTACAGCTGGGAACCAAAAACGCGGATCTTTTTTAGTTAATAGCTCCTTGATCTCACCCTCTATTTTTTTCTTCTTATTATTTGAAAGATCCATCGAAGCCAAATATCCCCCCAATCCCCTGGACATGGAAGTCATCGCATGCTGTACTTCTGCAGGTGGGTGTTTAACCAGATGCGATACAAATGCAGAGTCAAAAACACGCCCATATATGTTGTCATTGAGCCTAGTGTAGATCACTTCAGTCATTAATTGACTTTTTAAAATCGAAGCTTTTTCTTGCAATTCAATAGAAGAAGTTTCACTAATCTCATCTAAAAATTCATTTACAGACTCTATAGTTGCCGAATGGGTTAGAAAAAGAGATTTAGCTTTTTCCACTAACTCCGGATAATTGCGATTATTAAAAAATGCTAAAAGATCAATAAGAATTTCATTTGGGCTTCTGAGTGCATCATCTCTTTCCTGCAAAGAAGCATTTTTTATCTTAGGGGCCAATTGAACAATCTTTTTAGAAACCTTATCGATCACAGCCCGTACCGCCCCCTCAGAGTCTTCTAAATGATGAAGATGTGAAAGGATTCGGTTAATGTTCCCTAAGTCAATTTTCGATTCATCTAGCAGAAGATCTACAAATTGGTTTTCTAAATCATCAAAGCTTTGACCTTCATCAATCAATGAGAGCAACTTCGCTTTTAGACTTTGATTGTATTCAATTGAGCTTTCTAAAGTCTCTTGCTCTAATAAAGTTTCAAATGTTTTTTCAATCAGATGCCCAAATGCAAGAACTTCGAAATCCGCCATTTTTTTATCAAATGAATCATTAGATTTGACCAACTTTTTTCCAGATTCACTTTTTAAAATTTTTTTAATCATCTTTTTTTCAACATGATGATCCTCAAGCTGCTGATAAAATGCCTGCTTGCAAAGTTTTTTAAAATCCGCTTTCCTTACAAAATAAACTTTTGGCTCTGATGATGTTAAACTAGGAACTAAAATTTCGACAAAAGATCCCCTGGCAATCCTTTTAGCAAACCGACCCAATTTAGTATGAGAATAGGCCTGAACAGTGTTTCCATTAAATTCTAAAGTGGTTTTTATACATCCAGTTTTTTTTATAGAAAAATCCGTCATAACTCCATCCAATCTTTTACTACATTTATTATAAAACAATCAGAACAATTATAATTGATTTATTAAGATTCTTTAACACATTAACTTAGATTTATTTAGAGGTACTTGATGTGGAGGCCAGCGGAATCGACAACGAGGATGCCCTTGTGATCTTTAGAATTCAGAAAGCTATCCTTGCATTCGATTTTGAGGGCTGTGAACGGATACTCTTTGGGTGTTTCCAACAGTTCATCAATCGAATACCAGGAGTCATTGATCAGAACGGCTGCCTTTTTATCGACTTTAACTTCACGAACACCTTTTGCATGCTGGAACAAATGCGATATCTTCTTCGTTTCAAAAGACCACTTTCCATCACTTGTCGTCGCAATGGAAGCATCGTTTAGAGCTACGATTGAACCATTGTCCAGATACACCATGGAATCATTGGCCCCACCCCCACTGATGTTAACCGGTGGCCTGCCAAGGAACATCTTGATTCCCTTAGAATTCTCATATTCCTTCTCTAACTCTTCCAGCATGTCGTGGTGTTTATCCAATTTATCCTGCGCAGATTTACGCCGTTTCTTATAATTGAGCTTTTTCTGCACTTTTTTGATCCGCTGATCCTGCTCAGTCTTATTGATCGGCATCGCAGTATAAAGAATATCCGCAAGCGGCTCGCCCTGTTCAGCTTTATCCTTCCAGCCAGCAACCCCTATGTAGTCAAGCCCATAGCCAATAGCAGCTCCTGCCATGTAATGGCGCCACTTGATCGCTTCATCGACAAAGTCATCCTCATGCTCCATTTCCGGATGCATCGCGAGTAGCAGCTCTTCACCCCCATAGGCTTTTGTCGAAACGTAGTCAGCAAGCCCTTCCATTCTAAGCTGTCCATTTTCCCATTGAACAGTTAGTGGCTCGATCGCCTCTCGTCTCATTTTGCTGACAGAGATATAATCCTTCAAATGCTCCATCTTCTCTTCATTCGTGCTCTTCAAGAAATCCCTAAGTAGCTGATCTTCAATGTCTCCCCATGTCAAATTCTCGACACTCAAGTGATCTAGCGATACCCCTTGCCCTTCGCGCATGATAAATTCTTCCCCTTGGTGGCGATGGAATCGCTCGTGAGCCAAAATCGACACATCATGCAGTGAGGAACCGGTCATTTTCATGTGGTAAACAAAGGCTTTTTGACCTTCAATCTCAAATTCCGACTGCATCTGGATGGGCAACACGCCCCATTTGTCCTTGTTTGCTAGTAAAACAGTCTGATCCCCCAATTTTACCTTCTCCCAAGCCGGATCCTCTGTCTTTAGATTAAATGCATAGATATGACCACTATCAAACGTCACAATCAACGGGCCAGACCGCCAGTTCAATGTTGGCCAAACAGAGGACTGATCCTGGAACATTTGGTCTGAAATGAGCGAAATACG
>CAZOAX010000287.1:0-528 GCA_964577735.1 uncultured bacterium | reverse complement strand
TATAACAATTATTTTAATTTATTACATTTATTAATTTAATACTAACTAATTTCACCGAATGTTAGGGAATTTCTCTCTTAATTTTTCCATAAGGATATAACTTGGCTCTTTTTCTTTCAGGAAAAGATCAAAAGTATCAAGGAAGTCCAGCTCGGGTAAATCTTCTAATAACTTCTCAAGTTTGCTGTATGACATTTGAAAACACATAGGAAGTCCCAAGCTTTGAAGTTTGCTCAACTTTTTGATCCCAGAGACAAGATAATCTTCTGAAATCCCATCACACCCCACAATCGTTAAGCATATGAGCTCTGGAAACTTTTCTGTAACTTGGGAAAATACTTCTCCTGTAATTAAGCGTGACTGAATACTAAGCATTTTGAGATTTGGACACGCATTACTCAAAGCTATTAGATCCTCATTACTCAAGCGAAAGAATTGCGACAAATTTGCAGAAGTCAACTTATTGCGTATGATAAAATCGATAGCTTCTTTAGCTGTTTTACAGCCAAACTTTTCGGGAGAAATAGC
>CAZOAX010000286.1:0-3337 GCA_964577735.1 uncultured bacterium | reverse complement strand
GTATCTTCTGGGATATGGTGGCCACCTTGTTCAACCCTCTTTGCAACCCGCTTAACAGCTAAATCTGCACTTGGTAGCCATAAAAACATTAAATGAATTTCATATCCTTTTAATTGTGCTTCTTTAAGATGCTTAATGTAGTTTGTTCCTGCGCCCGTGGTTTCGAAAGCAAAGGTTTTCAATCCATCAAGAAGTTCTTTGAATCTTTTTAGCAGTAACTTACTAGCAGTTAAAGCCATACTTTCAGGATTTAAAGGAGCAAGTCCTTTGGCTATTTCATCTGCATTAAGAAATTCTTCGATGATTTCGTTGGATATAATCGACATGGCCGTAGTGGTTTTACCTGCACCATTAGGCCCAGCAATCATAAAAATTCTTTTCACCATTAACTGCATTACCTCTGAAAACAAAAGGATAACATAAAATTAGATTAATTGGCGACGCGGAGGAGGAGGCCGGCGATGACGGGGCGGTTACGGACGTGGCCGTCTTTGAGGAGCTGGAGGAGGAGGTTGATGCTGTCTTGCTCTTGGGTTTCGGCGAGGGTTTGGATGGCTTCGATGAGGAACTTAGAGGTTTCCTCGGGGGTGAGTTCGTAGGTGCTCGTGTGGTCGCGGAGGTCGAAGGGGACGAAGGTGCGGAATTTGAGCATGTCGAGGTGTTGGCCGGCGATGATCCATTCTTTGAGGTGGTCGTTATAGGGGCCGTCTTCTTTGAGTTTGACAAGACCGAGGGTCGCGTAAGCGCGGATGAGCGGCGCGCCGGCTTTTTGCTGGACGGTTTTCAGAAGGGCGATGGAGTCTTCGGTGTCGAGATTGGCAAGGAGGTGGATGAGGATCGGGACAAGGTCATTTTGTTTGGATTCAAAGAGTTTGTTTGCAAGGAGGAGGAAATATTCTTCTTCGAGTTCAAGGGCAAGGGTGAGAACGGTTTCTTTGAACTGAAGAGAGAGTTCAAGGAGGAGGGCAGCATCGTCACCTTGATGGTTGGCAGAGGGGATGGCCTTCCAGGCTTTGAGTCCTTTTCCGGGGCTTGTGATTTCAGCATAGGCAAGGTCTCTTGGGTCGGTAATGAGAATTTCAAATAGACCCGGCACGCACCGTTTATCTTTTAGTTTGAGGAGAGAAAGGACGGCGTTCAAGCGGACATTGATGTTTTGTGAGCGGCAAAGATTTGCAAGTGTATTTTCTGAACCGGGGATCAATCCGAGGGTGTCGATGGCAAAAAGATCGCCTTCTTCAGCAGTCTCTTGAAGCAACGGCGCTGATTCTTTGATTCCAAGAGTATATAGAGACTTCAAGGCAGCCACGCGGACGGGGCTATGCGGTGAGCCGGATAGTTTTCTTAAAATCGGGTCGGAGGCTTGGTCTTGAAAGACCCCAAGTGCAAGACAGGCGGCTTCCTGCTGTCTGACATCATGCTGAGCGGCAAGTTTCCGGATCTGAGGGAGAAGGTCATCACGGCCATTGGAAGCAGCTCCGATCATGCTTGCAATCCGCACTTCATGGTTAGAGTGATTAAGGAGCTTCCGCAGGATTTTAATAGAGGCATCATCGCCAACGAGGGCAAAAAGTTGCGGGAATACGGCAGCTGCCCTTGGGTCGACTTTTTGCATAAGCGATTCAATTTGAGCTGTCGCTTTTGGGTGTTTGATCTTAGCCAGGTGCAGGGCTGCTTCTAAGCGGATAAGAGCATGAGGCGATCCCATCATTTTATTGATCAGTTCGTAGGCATGGTCATTTTGCGTCCCACCAAGAAAGTGCATCGCCGCGACTTGAATTTGAGGGTGAGGGGACCTTAAGCCTTCCTCAAGGACATAAGAGGCTCGGTCATTCATGGCAATACCGGCGCCGTAGATGCTCATCAGCTGATCTTCCGGCTCTTTGCTTTTAAACCCTTGGTCTAAAAGGATCAATCCCATTTGCTGAAGTAGAGGGAAATCATGTTTGCCTTTGGCTGCTATCAGCTCCTGGTATTGATCGATTGCTTGCTCGACGTTGCCTTGTGAGAGGACAAAAAGGATCCGATTGCCTTCATACGCGGCATGAAGGCTGCATGAAAATAGAAAACAAAAGAGTATTTTTATTGCAAATGATCCCAAAGGTCAAGCCCTACTTCTTTTAGCAGTTTGTTAACAGTGTTGATCGGTAGCCCCATCACATTGTAGTAACATCCTTCAATTTTACTAACAATCAAACTTCCGGCAAGCTGGATCGCATAGCCCCCGGCTTTATCCGCCCAGTGCAGTGCATTTAAATACTGTTTAATATGAGCATCTGAAAGCTTATTGAACAATACTTTGGTCTCTTCAAAACCGCTATGGATCTTTCCTTCATAAGAAACCGCAACTGCACTATAGACACTATGCCAGCTTCCTTGCAGTTCTTTGATCGATTGAAATGCCTCTTCTTCTGTCTTTGGCTTTCCATAGACTTTGCCATCTTTATAGACAATGGTGTCAGCAGAAAGGATGAGTGCTTCCGGGTATTGTTCGCTTAAAGATTGTGCTTTTCCCTTCGCCAGTTCAACGACATAACCGGAGGGATCGCCACTTGGAAATGGCAACGCTTCTTCATCATAATCGGGGCTTATCTGCTCAAAGTTCAGAGAGAAATAACTGATGATCTCCCTTCTACGAGGAGATGTGGAGCCTAGAATTAATCGCATTGCTAAAAACCTTTTTCCATCTATAATACCCGCACATCAACTAAAAAGGAAGTTTAAATGAAGAAAATATTTTCTAGTTTACTGATTACAATCGCATTGCCGTTATTTAGTCAAATTATTGAGACAGCTCATTTTAGCGAGATTGTGCAATACATAGAGGAAGATACCCTTGTCCTACTTGATATCGACGATACATTACTTATACCCGTCCAAACCCTTGGAACAGATGTTTGGTTTTGTGATCGGTTGAAAGCTTGCGGTTCTCTAGATCAAGCCCTTGCTGAATGGGAAGCGATCAGACAGCTGACCAAGGTCAAAATTGTCGAAGAAGGAACAGCTGAGATTATTGCTGACCTTCAAAATAAAAATATTCCGGTCATGTGCTTGACAACCCAAGGGCTTGCACTTGCGACATGTACTGTGAACCAACTGCGCACGCTTGATATTGATTTAACAAAGACAGCACCTTCAAATGAAGATTTTTATTTTATCAATAAGCATGGCAACCTCTATCGTGACGGTGTTCTATTTACTTCTGGAACACCTAAAGGGAAATCCCTCCTCAAGTTGCTCGATCTCATGGGATATTTCCCAAAGAGAATCGTGTTTATCAATGACAAAGCAACACATATCTTCGATGTGGAATAGTCAGTGGAAGCGGCTGGTTATT
>CAZOAX010000285.1:0-3339 GCA_964577735.1 uncultured bacterium | reverse complement strand
GGGGTAGATTTAACAAGGAGTCCAGATATTATTTTATAGATTCCGTATGAATACTCCGCTTTGACAGGGTTACTATCTTGACAATAAATTTCTATTCGGTATAGTAGATATTCGTATGGACGACCAGAATACACAAGACCCGCAAGTAGCCCCTGAAGAAACACCTGTTGAAGATCAGTCTGCGGCAAACGGTGAGAAGTCTGATCTTGTCATAAATGATGCGTCCTCTGCAGTGGATACTGCAACACAAGTGGACTTTCTGGTCAAACAGATGATAGGACAAATTGAACAGATGCGTGAGCAGTTAAAAGAACAGCGCCAAATGCTCAAAGACGCATATGAGACCAATGTTCAGTTTAAGGATTTGGCAGACCAGGTGAAAGATATCACCCGCAAAAAGAAAGAGATCTCACAAGCTATTGCCAATCAAGAGTCTGTCAAACATACCCGCGGAGAAATCCGGACGTTATCAGAAGATTTAAAAACGATCGAAAAGAAGCTCTCACAGTATTTGCAGCAATACGTCGAGACATTCAACAGCCGGACAATCGAAGACTCAAATGGAAACCTTAAAGAAATAGTCACTCTCTACAAACTCGTCTCCCGCGCCGTACCTCAAGGTAAATAACGTATCTTAATCCTAATGATCCGAATTGTCATTTGAATGACATGAAGACTTGTACTAGTTATCTTGAGCTTCTATTTGTCATTCTGAGCGAAGCGAAGAATCTCATTACCACTAATTAGCCTAATACAGCATTGTACAAATCTTCAAATCGAGGATTTATAGACTTAATTAAATCCACTTTCTTCTGTCTTGTCCAACCTTTTAATTGCTTTTCTCTTAAGATTGCTGATTCAGCAGACTCTGATTGTTCGTAATAAACTAATCTATCAACGTTGTATTTTGTAGTAAAGTTTAAAGCCGAATCTGTTGTGTATTTTTTGATTTTTTCTTTAATCAGTAGTTTATGCTCTCCAACCCGGCGGATTAAGTCGTTAGTTATTCCAATATAAAGCACGCCTGAGCTACTTGAGAGAACATAAATATAGTAATACCTGCCCATGTTACTTTGGTAGTTATGAGATCTTTCGACTCTCTTCGTTCGCTCAAGATGACAGAACTACATCTTTCAATCATTCTAGCTATTATATCGATTTAAATTATTTCTTCCCTCTTCCTCCTCAAAAACGCGAACCACTCCTCAAAGACTTCGAATATTGTTTTAAACGGGGCTTCAATAATAAAGTCAAACAGGGCAACTAAAAAGTTAAACCGGGCGATTTCACCGGATAGCCACTTACCGACATTGAGTATTGGCAGGAGGAAAAATGTCGCGATCGGCGCGATAAACGACTCTCCTTCTGCAACAATATATTCTTTTCCCGTTTGGCGTACCCGGTAGGCAAAAAATAAGACTAAGGATACGAAGAAAATAAACACGATTTGGCTCGCTATGCTGAATTTGAGCAGTGTAAGTACAGTGATGATACCCCCGAATACCATCAAAAATGCCCCAAGGTACAGTACCGAAAACGCAAATGTTAAAAACGGCCGGTATCGCGGCGTCTTGAATGCGACAGTGATTTGCCGCTCTTTTTCATTGCTGCTTGAGACGATCTCTTTGAGGCGGTTGATAATTTTGTGGGTATTGTCTTCTCCCGGTGCAGAGATGCCAATGAGCGAGAGAAGCATCAGAAACGGTGGGAAAAAGGTATTGATAGCCAGAGCTTCGATATTGAGTTCGCCCAGGACATAGACTTCGAACGGATATTCAAGTGCAAATGCAAACAGCATTTTGGACAGGAAAATGTAAATAATACTTCTCCACCCGGCTGTCGCGAGCTTAGAACGTATTTCTTCATACCGTTTGCGCGACAATAGTTCTACTTTTTTGGTAAATACTTTTTCGTCGTCGAAAACATGTTTAAAGTTTGCCCCTTCCTGTTCATACAAGTCCCGAAGAATTAAAAATGGTGCAATTTCACGCTTAAGAGCCCGTGCAAGCTTTGCACCTACTTTGTGATTTATGTGGTCATTGATAGAATTTAAGCTCTTTTCTATATCCCCTACTTGTTCTTTTACATCTTTCCAGTTTTTTTTGGGAAGATTGGAGAATGAAAGCTTGAGAAGCTCGTACCGTATAAAGTCATTATCACTTTTTGCAAATGCACGGTGCACAGCTATATAGACCTGAATGTTTTTACTCTCATCTGTTTCATCATGCAGAAAGACTTTCGGTTCAAAATATTTAAAGATATAGTTGATAAATGCTTCACGCATAGGATCCGGCGCAAGCTTCTGCTCAATCTCTGCCGCCGCAGTAGATATAAGCCACTCGTGATACTTATTTTTCTTGCCTGTTGGTCTTCCACGGCTCATTTCATTTCTGAGAAAAATGTATTTATCAATCGTTGTCTGGACCTCGTCTATTTTTGCAAGCGGTATAGATTCTTCGGGTGCATACTTTGCCCACAAGAGTTCTTTCAAAAGGTACTCGGCTATCCCACGGCCGTTTTCATTGAGGATCAGGCGTCTTTTGAGGGTTCGTTCGATTGCGGCTCGCCTGAGCAAGTGTTCTTCGCGGTATTCGATAGCCGTTCGTGCCTTTTCATACAATACAGCAAGCGCTGACACGGTGCGTGAGATACTGATGCGCTCTCCGCCTTTTTCACCGGGGCCTTTTTGGCTTCTATCGAGGGAGGATATGAGGGCTTGTGTGAGGAATGAGAGTTTCATATTGTGACCTGTGCCGATTATATTCTACTTGGCTTGTTAGAACAAGATAGATATGCTTTGATATAATATAAAAATGTCATTACGGTGCGAAGCTCAACTATTACCACATCTACAAAATATGTTGAAGTTTGAATCCCAGGCATTGACGGATTTCGTTGACGAGAATGGAGGTAAAATCCCCCCTCAAGGAATGTGTTCCCTAACCGCATTACCCTGTGATTTTAACGGGAGAGAAGAAATCTGTAGTAGAAGGAAACTGCAGGATACGTGTGATACCAAACTTGCCTCCCCGATGTATTGGATTGATTTTGATGAATAACGTTTACTTGCTGAATTGATTTTGATACAATTGGCCTTGACGGCAAGGTAGCCAAGGTGGTCACGGCGCGTGTCTGAAAAACATGAGATTGCAGTTCGACTCTGCACCTTGCCACAAGAGTAGTTGTTAGTATTTAGGCGTTAGGTATGAGTTGGGTTTCAATACTAAGGTCTAAAAACTAACGACTAATTTGGTGGCTGTAGCTCAACTGGTTAGAGCGTCTCCCTGTGGAGGAGAAGGTTGGGGGTTCGAGTCCCCTCAGCTGCCCATAGTTAAGCCT
>CAZOAX010000284.1:2986-3339 GCA_964577735.1 uncultured bacterium | reverse complement strand
GTTATAATTCCATAGACTCTTAATTTTTTGAAACACAGAGGAAAGGCAAAGGACACAGAGAAAAAAACGAGATCTTTTTTTATTCCTCTGTGTCCTTTGCCTTTTCTCTGTGTTTCAAAAAATACAACTAAGAATAACAGGCGATTTTTTTAGTTGTAAAAATGCTAAAGTCGAGGCTAAGCCTTCGGTAGTGCTCACGTCATTACTCATGAAGGTTAGATTTTTTGCACTCGTTCCGAGCGCAAAAACTTCTGGTGAAGAAGAAAGGAACCTTCCTCTTCACGGATTGGGGATTTTTACATCCGAAGGCTCCGCGTCTTTGCGCCTTTAGTGCACGCAGAATGCGGGCACGA
>CAZOAX010000284.1:0-2976 GCA_964577735.1 uncultured bacterium | reverse complement strand
CGAGCGTTTAATTATCGTTGGAAAATTATGAAACAACTTTAAAAGCTCTAGGGGGTGGCGGGGAGGAAGGCAAAGGGCTTGGCCTCTACAAAATGCTTAGAGGCATTGCCGGCATAGATGCTTCCACCGGATGTTTCGAGCTTTTTAATAGGTGCGCCTGCGCTTAGATCAAGATCTGCAAGGGGGACCCAAAAGGTATTGGGGCTTGTGGCAGAATCAAAGAGGTAAACCTTGTTTTTTTGGTCTGAGACGGTACGCCAGATTGTTGAGGAGAGATTGGGTTCTCCTGGAGTTGTGATTCCAAGAGGCACGCTGACACTGCGGATCACGCCCATGACACTTGCCAAGGCCTGGTTGATGAAGCTTTGATCGGGAACCGCTGTCGCGAGTTTAGGTGAGAGTTCTTTTGGAATGATTCCAATCAGAAATGAAGCGCGAGCAAAGCGGTCGGCAGCTCTGAAAGTTCCGGGAAGGAAGGTGAGCCCACCGATTTCTTTCCAATAGGCATTTAAGGCCAGTTGCTTAGAAAAGATAGGGGAATTGGTCATCACCGTATACTCTTTGCTATGGTGGATCTGAAGTTTGCCTCCAACATATTCAAGGATGGCAGAATCTCCGGTTTCATCAGAAAGGCCCAAATGCAACTGAGCCGGCATGCCATTTGGGAGCAGGGGTGCAACAATGAGAAAGGGTTCTTTTTCGAGTACATTCACTGCTTCTGCAACCGTGGCAAAGTTATCTAGCGCATATTGCGCCCAAAGACTGATAGACATGAGAGGAATGTCGCCTGTCGGCGTGCCGTAATCTGACTCAGCTAGATATAATAAATTGGCGACCAATCCTTTTTCATTGATGCCGTCGGTTGTGCCGGCATTGTAGCCTGATACCGTTAAGTTGCCGTATTTAGATGTCCATTCGATCGATTTTGGTCCCGCAGCGCCATCGCGCTTAATTCCTTTTGGGTAAGCCCATAGGTCTGAGTGCATGTCTTCAAGCCAATCCATGGACCTGCCGGTGATCACAACTGAATCAGATCCCGTATAAAGAGCCCTTGTACAAGCTTCTACCGGCTGAGATAGGGCAAAATAGGCTGCAAGAGCCATAGCAATTTTTTTATTCATAAGTTTTATATATACACAATGGGGGTTAAAAGATAAAATAGATGTTTTTTTTAGAAGGAATAATAGATGAAACGACCATCCCTAATGACTATTCACTGCGAAGATCCTTGGTTTTCCTACATCCGTGATGGGGTAAAGACTGTAGAAGGTCGGAAAGGAACCCATTCCTACAAAAAAATTAAAGTGGGCGATTTCCTTAATTTCACCAATGGGATGGAAGGTTTTGTTGCGGAAGTGAAGGAAATCCGGGAATACGCCTCTTTGGATGAATATTTAAAAGATGTCGGAATTTCAAATGCATTGCCCGGCGTAAAAACCTTGGAAGAGGCAAAAGAGATCTATCTCCAGTGGAGCCAGGAAGAACAAATTAAAACTTATGGCTTCCTAGGCATCTTCATTACACCTTTCTAACTTCCGAGTTTAACAAGCCGATGTCTTCGCCCCAGCGTGGGAAATTGAAGGTGTCGATATCAAAGAGATCAAGCGTGCGACCGATCGTTTGCTTGACCATCTCAGATAAGTCGGTAGGCTTGGTGTAAAAGGCCGGGACAGGCGGCGCGATGATACCGCCCATTTCTGTAACGGCAAGCATGTTTTTCAGGTGGCCGGCATTGAGGGGGAACTCTCGTACAAGAAGGACAAGTTTGCGCCGTTCTTTTAAGACAACATCTGCTGCACGTGTTAAGAGGTTTGAGCTTGCTGACTGAGCTATCTCTGCAAGAGAACGCATGGAACAAGGGGCGACGATCATGCCCATTGTCTTAAAAGATCCGCTTGCAATGGGCGCTGCAAAGTTGTCTGTATGATAATGAAAGTCAGCCATTTGTTTTAATTCTTGGGAAGTCATCTCAGTCTCATAGGCACGGGTGATCTCACCGGCTTTTGAAATGACAAGATGGGTCTCAATTTCAAGTTCGCGTAGGATTTTTAAAAGTTCAATTCCGTAGATAATGCCAGATGCACCGCTGATTCCTACAATCATTCTTCTCTGTGTTGTCATTTGCTATTTCCTTTCTTAAATATGTAACGGAACCAAGGGGAGTCGTTATCCCGCTCAAGCTCGGGACGCAATGTGCTAAAGGCTTGATAAATAATGGGATAGGGTTGTCCGTGATAATTTTCTAAAATTTCTTTCCAAGTACGCGGTTTGGTTTGAATGAGACTTTCCATATCTTTTGTCAACGCATCCAAGCCCATCACATTGACTAGTTTCGGAACGTCGCCAAGATCGCATATGGTACTTGGATCAAAACTATGGGGATCAAATCCGCCCACGAGCGGAATGGTGCAGTCTAATCCCAGCTTGGATGCACTGATCGGCGGTGTGTCGCTTCCTACGCTTGGATCGACGGTCATGGTGTTGCCACCGGGAAGGATGAGCGTGTCCCGATGCGGCATGTAACGGAAGGCCATTGCCCATAGGATTGCCTGATCGTTCCAGATGTCGACATCTTCATCAAACACCATCGCAATTTTAGGCAAAGCAAGTCTTGAGCAGCTTAACATGATCGTAAGGGCCTGCATTGCATCGCCACCGCCGGCTGTTTTAATTTTAGCGTAGGCGATATTGGACAAACCTCCCATGGGCGCTCTGACTTCTTTGACATCGATGCCGGATTTCTGGAGGGCGTAGAATAAATCCGCTTCAACAGCTGGCAATTGAAGCATGTTGTCTGTGTACCAAGGATGGCTGCCACCGATAGTGGCATGCTGGTAAATGGGATTATTGCGGTGAGTAATGCAGTGCACCTTGAAGAGGGGATTCTGTTTTGAGCCTCCTCCATACATCCCAGTGAACTCCCCGTATGGGCCTTCATCAAAATTCCAACCTTCAGGAGCAAGCAATTCTCCTTCA
>CAZOAX010000283.1:0-3349 GCA_964577735.1 uncultured bacterium | reverse complement strand
GGAGAGACAAAATGTCCGGCATTGGCTTCTATCTTGCCAATACGTCCATCTGCCGGAGAAACAATTGTGCACCGCTCAAGATCGCTTACAATCATATCCAGGCGCGTTTGATCCAGTTTGACGACGTAGGAGGCTTTGATTACTTCAGTTTGATGTCTATCCCATTCGCTTTCTGAGATAATGGCACGGTCGCGTAAGCGATTATAGCGCGAAAGTTTTCTTTCGGCTTCCGCAACAAGCGCCTCATCGATAGCTATTTGCGCTTTGGCTTCATTTATTTTCAAAATGTAGTTTTGCTCATCCATTTTGAAGAGGGGGGTTCCAGCTTTGACCCATTGTCCTTCTTGAATCAAGACCTCTTGGATCCTTCCTTCCATTTCAGGGTAGATGGGGATGGTGGCAACCGCACGTAAGGATCCGATGGCCTCAAGTTCGAGGGGGATGTCTGAGGTCGTCGGTTGGACTGTGAGCACGGGAACATCCTGACTCGAAGTTGCAGATGGTTTTTCAAGTTTTTCACAACCGATCAATAAGAATAAGAGTGCGGCTAGTTTATACAAGGTAGGGTTCCTGTTGCATAGGCAAGGTTTGCGATCGAGACAAGTAAACGGCTTTTGATCTCACTATAGATTACGCGTGCTTCAGCAAGCTGTCTTTGGGCCGTGTTGAGTTCTATGATACTTTCTTCGCCGATCTGGTACTTGTCTAAAGTTCCATCATACGCTTTTTTAGCACTTTGCAGATTTTCATCGGCATAAAAAAGCATTTCTTCAGCAGCTTCTACTGATTTACTGTAGGTGAGCACATCAAGCGCAATATCCAGCTCAAGATCTGCAGTATCTTCTTCTTCGAGCCTGACGTCGGCATAGGCGGCTTTGTTTTCATAAGTATTGCTAAAACCGGTGAATAGAGGAACATCAAAGTTCAGGAGAACCTGATAATGGGCTCCATTGGCTTTATCAGTGAAAGCATGGTCGTATCCGCCGCGCGCCCCGAGGGTTAATTTGGGTTTATATTTGCTTTGGATTTTGTCTCTATAAAAAGCTACCTCTGCTATTTTAGCCCTTTTTCGCATTAAATCAGCACGATGATTTTCTGCTATATGAAGAAGCTCTGAAAGTTTAAGTTTTTCATTATTGACGGGGACTTGAAAGGGTGCTAATTGAACTGGTGTCTCGATGGGCAGTCCAAGACTTGTTGCAAGTTTCCCCCGTTGGATGTCCACAAGGCTCTTTCGTTTAGCAAGCTCGATCCGCATCAAAGCGCGAGCAGATTTTGCAATATAGACATCAGAAATGGGATTAAGCCCTGATTCAAAAAGTTTTTCGGCCACATCGAGCATCATTTCTGCATCTTCTAAAGACGTTTTTGCTGAAGTGAAAACTTCTTCTTCATAAGCCAGAAGATAGGCGCTTTCAAGGATACCGATCATCACCTTTTGCATGGCAAGATCCATGTCCCACCCGGCTGCTAAAAGGGCCATTTTGGCAGAGCATACGTCAGCATCCCTTTCTCCAAAATCATAAAGCAGTAGAGATAATATAAGATCTGCCTGAGTGATCGTATAATTGGTGTCTGGCCCGTTGACATATTTAAAATCTCTACCGTGTACTCCGTTTACATTCAGGTAGATATCTGGATAATAGGCACTTTTTGCCACGCCAACATTGGCAGCCGCTCGTTTGGCATTCCACCAAGCGAGCTTCGTCTTTGGGTGATTTTCAAGACCGAGATCTATCAATTGTGAAAAAGAAAGAGGAGATAAACCTTCAAGATAGGAAAAACTGATGAGAAAAAAAGCCAGGAGGTTTTTGAGCATGCCGGTATAAGTCTTAAAAAAGGCCGGATGAACTCTCATCCGGCCCTGAAGTTACTGTAGGTTTTGTTCGTACACTTGATTGAAGTTGTCAGTTGACCCAGGTGGAGTATACTCTACATCAGGATTATATGTTTCATTGAGTAAAACACCATCGTAAATTCCTTCCTGATAAGCCCCACGGTTGTTCCATCTGCCGTTGTTATAATGGTTATAGCCACCATAAAAATTATGGTTATCATATCGATTATAATCACGACGAGCTTCATTGTGGTTAAAGTCGTTGCGATGGTCGCCATTGTGGTTATAGTCCCGGTGGTCATCTCGATGTTCCCCGCCACCTCTTCTATCATCGCCCCGTGCAATTTCCTGATTGGCATTACCTGCAAAAAGTGAACATACAGCTCCGATGCAAGCAAGAGATAAATAAAAACTTTTCAGCATAAATGACCTCCTCTATATATAAAATTTATCATACAAATATTTTAATTTATGTATACGGACAGAAAAGATGCGGGCGAAAAACTGACTGCTGCCTTGAAAAAATATGCCAAAGAGCAAGTGATCGTGTATGCTCTTCCTCGAGGGGGAGTGGTCGTCGCCAAAGAAATTGCAGATGTATTGCATGCGCCACTCGATCTAATCTTTGCTCGTAAGATCGGGCACCCTTTTTCTCCCGAGTTTGCTAGGGCCGCCATCTCAGAAAGCGGCTTTGTTTGCGGAGAAGCTGTTGATAATCAATTGCTTATGGATCAGCTTGCAGAGATCAAAAGAAGGCGCACGCTTTATTTGTCAAATAGGCCTTCTCTAAACTCAAAAGGCAAAATTGCTATCCTCGTAGATGATGGCGTCGCTACCGGCCTCACTATGGAAGCTGGCATCCTCGAGCTGCAATCCCAGCATCCAAAAAAAATCATCGTAGCCGTACCGGTCTCCCCAAAAGATACTTTCGAGCGTTTAAAAGCCTTAGCTGGAGATGCTGTTTGCCCTGAAGTAACAGATCATTTTCTTGGGGCAGTCGGCGCCTATTATCACGAGTTCCCGCAAGTGGAAGATTCTGAAGTCATCTCAATTTTGAAGGATATGAATGTTCACCTCTGAATCAGTTGCAGAAGGCCATCCCGATAAAATGGCAGATCAAATGGCAGATGCCATTTTGGATGTGATTTTAGCTCAGGATCCAAAAGGGCGCGTTGCCTGCGATATTTTAATTAAAAATGATACGATCGTTGTTGCCGGTGAGATTACGACGCATGCTAGTTTTGATGCTGAGGCGATTGTGCAGAGTGTGGCAAGAGAAATTGGTTACAACGATAGTTTTCAGGTTATTTCCCTCCTGAGCAAACAGTCTCCTGATATCACAATTGGAGTCGACAGGGGAGGTGCCGGCGATCAAGGGACCGTTTTTGGGTATGCCTGCACTGATACAGATGCATTGATGCCAGCGCCTATTTACTATGCTCATCAAATGTTACTACGACGAAAAACGCTTGGATACGATTGGATTCGACCGGATGGAAAGGCACAAGTGAC
>CAZOAX010000282.1:2733-3356 GCA_964577735.1 uncultured bacterium | reverse complement strand
CCTCCACCATTTGCTAAGTAATCAAATCCGGATTACATTAATACGGAAGAAACAAGGACCTTGAATTAAAGAAGGGGTTTATTTGTCTGCAGGTGATTGGAAAGAACTTTATCAAGCGGCCGTAGATGGAGATCTCGATCTGGTCTCTTATCACATCAGCCAGGGGACCGTATCCTCAAAGCCTAAGGAGTTTGATACTTCCAACACAATGGGAACAGGTCACTTAAGCTGTGCAGGTAGCGTAGGTTGGCCAAGCCTTAGCTTTACAGCTGCTTTAGAAACCGCTCCTTCTTCGGCAATAGTCTTAAAATAGAAAAGATGGTGATAGTTAATCCACTGATTCATACCGAATCTCCTTGCCCAACTTAGTATTGTTACAAACGATACTAGTCAACATAATTATCGATTTGATAGATGTACTAATTTTGACGATATTAGTGATGCGGTAAGGAGAATTTTAAATGATACTGTTTCCATTTTACGATTATTGGTGGTTTTATGTTGGCTTTACAGCCTTTGTGCTAATTGTACTGGCTTTAGACCTTGGCGTTTTTCACAAAAAAGCACACGAAGTTGGTTTTAAAGAAGCTTCCATCTGGACGAGTGTGTGGATTGGACTTGCA
>CAZOAX010000282.1:0-2723 GCA_964577735.1 uncultured bacterium | reverse complement strand
TGCACTTGTCTTTAACTATCTATTTTACCTCTACGCTCAATACAGGTTTTCAACCCATGAGCGATACACCTCAATTCCTGGCTTTTACCCAGATGCTCAGGCCAAGACTTCAGCTCTCGAATTCCTGACGGGCTTTGTTGTCGAAAAATCTCTAGCAATAGATAATATTTTCGTATTTGCAGTTGTATTTGCTTACTTTGGTATTCCCAAAATGTATCAACATCGAATTCTATTTTGGGGAATACTCGGAGCACTAATCTTTAGAGCGATTTTTATCGCAATGGGCTCTGTGCTTATGCAGTATCAGTGGGTCGTTATATTCTTCGGTGCTCTTTTAATTCTGACTGGTTTTAAAATGTACTTTGCTGGAACTAAACCTCAGAACCTTGAGAACAATTTTATTGTAAAGCAGCTTAAAAAAATTTTTAGAGTACATCCAAAAGTTGAAGGCCAAAGTTTTTTCATTAAAAAAGATGGGCTTACCTATGTGACACCGCTTTTCTTAGCTCTCATTTTTCTTGAGTTAAGTGATATCATTTTTGCTGTTGATTCTGTACCTGCGATTTTTGCTCTAACTAAAGAACCACTAATTGTATTCACTTCGAACATCTTTGCTATTCTTGGTCTTCGCTCCATGTACTTCATGCTTGCAGGAGTTATGGATAGGTTTGCATATATTAAGTACGGCCTTGCCTCGGTTCTAGTATTTGTTGGTCTTAAAATGGTATGGCTGAACAAAGCCTTCGCAGGAAAATTCCCTATTAGCTGGTCTTTAGGAATTATTGCGACCTTAATTGGTGGCTCGATTGTCGCTTCAATTGTTATTGACCGCAGAAAGCAAAAGCTAATTCTACATAAGTTCGATTTGAAAGAAAATGTGAACGGATAAACTTAATTTTTGAAAAGGAGTAATAAAAATGAAATGTCCAAACTGTAGAGAGCACAACTTGATAATAGCAGAAAGAAAAGGTATCGAAATAGACTACTGCCCTGAATGTAGAGGTATCTGGCTTGACCGAGGAGAGCTTGATAAAATTTTAGAAAGGTCAAAAGAGGAAGAGGGAAGCTATCAGCAAGATAGTTCTCGGCATCACTCTTCATCGGGCCATTATCACAAACCTTACAAAAGAAGAAAGTCTTTCTTGGAAGAGATTTTCGACTAGTTGAAATTGACGAAAATATTTAACGAAAAATTTGAAGCCGAATTAGAAAATAAAGAAGGAGGTTCTGAAATGAAAATTGCTAAACGAGTTTTTTTGTTTGTTTCAGTTAATATTCTAATCATTGCAACGATATCGATTGCGATGTCTCTATTAGGCGTTCAACCGTATCTTGATGCCAAGGGAATAAACTACCAATCACTTATGACTTTCTGTGTGCTATGGGGTTTTGGGGGAGCCTTTATTTCACTTGCCATATCGAGAGTCATGGCAAAGTGGATGATGGGTGTAAAAGTCATTGAGCCAGAAACGAGAGACCCTGAGTTAAGAAACTTGGTTCTTAAGGTTCATAGTTTTGCCCGTAAAGCTGGTATCGATAAAATGCCAGAGGTTGGATACTATGAAGCTGATGACTTAAATGCCTTCGCAACTGGTCCTACCAAAAACCGCTCACTCGTAGCTGTTTCTACTGGACTACTTAGGAATATGAATGAAAAAGAGCTTGATGGAGTTCTTGCACACGAGGTGGCCCACATAGCCAACGGTGATATGGTAACAATGACTCTTGTTCAAGGTATTGTTAATGCCTTTGTGATGTTCTTTGCTAGAGTTATTGCATTCTTTGCAAGTCAGTTTGTGACAGAAGAGAAAAGACCCATTGTACAGTTCGGAGTCGTAATCGCCCTTGAAATAATGCTAGGTATTCTCGGTATGATTGTGGTCTCATTTTTCTCTCGTATGAGGGAATATCGTGCTGATAGTGGAGGAGCGTCTCTTTCAACCAGGGATAACATGATTTCTGCCCTTGAAAGGCTGAAGGTCAATTATCAGATTCCCCAGACCGATGACCAACCAGCTATTGCTTCACTTAAAATTTCAGGCAAAGCAGGTGGATTACTGAAGCTCTTTGCTACGCACCCAGACCTGGATGACCGAATTCGAAGCTTAAAAGAGCAAAGGCCGGGTCATAGAGCAAAAGGAATGCATGTAAGCGAGAAAATTCGAAAGATGTTTTGGCTCAGTTGAAGTTATATCGAGATAACGGGCATCTTATCGGAAACCATACTTGCTCTCATCCTAATCGCAATGGAATGGTTTTGATAAGATCAAAGCTGAGCTAGATAAAATTTTGGGATTGTGAGTGGGTTGTTTGGATGTTAAAAACTATCTAGAGCATGATGAGGTCAAATAAATGAGCGAGATTGTTAAAGACGGCATATACCAACATTACAAGGGAAAGCGGTATCGATTGATAGACGTGGTTCGACATAGTGAAACCCTTGAGGAACTTGTTTTGTATGAAACTCTTTATGAGAATGAACTGGGGAAACTTTGGGTTAGACCCAAGGGAATGTTTCTAGAAAATCTTCCCGATGGAACCCCTCGCTTCAAATATATACCCTCACAGACAAAGAGGAGTTAAATAGTCACTCCAAACTCATGCCGCAGGATTTCGAAGGGCGAACTCGTGTCACTCAATCGTGTTCTGAGTGGTTTAGACAAACGTTTAAAAGGTCGTGTATGGATTGCTTGCGAAGACTACACTGTTGCAGACATTCTACA
>CAZOAX010000281.1:0-3388 GCA_964577735.1 uncultured bacterium | reverse complement strand
GATTTGTGAGCAATAATGGAGGAGAAACAGCAGCCAGAACAAAAACGATTGAGGCGCTTCCTACACCGCCGTCCTATCTAATCGGCTATCAACAACAATTCCACAACCCCTACCACATTGACATCACCAATGTGCTGCAATGGGATGCACCTGTTGAAGGTTGGACACCGGCATCGTATAAAATTTACCGTGACTCCGGCCTGACCGACCTCATCGCAACAATACCAGGGACAGCTCCACGTCATTTCCATGACCACAACCGGCACTCCCAAACAAGCTACAGCTACTACGTAGTAGCCACCAGCCCCACAGGCAGCCGTTCCATCTTCACCCCTCTCATCATCTTCCCCGTATATTGAGTTAATGAGAAAGCCGCTAAAGCGGCTTTCTCTATAAAAAAAGATTGAGCTTTTCTGACTTTGCCGATCGTGGTCGTCGATGACGACCACTAATGCGTGCTCGGCCCTTCGGTGGGTCGCTTACACGACCTCGGGCCTGTGCTGCATTTCTGCGTTGCCATAAAAGCCGCGGTGGCAGCGTTCAATAATAAGGAATGTGTTTGTCAAAATTAAACCTATTTAATGATGTGTCGCGTACATAATTTTGGCTAGCGTTTTAATTGTAGGATTTTTTCTTTTTAATAGCTGATACATAGTCGATCTTGGCACATCTGCATCTCTAAGAAACTTTGATTTATTGAGGGCATATAAGTGCCCTTCGATAATTTCCATTACACCATCTGGATCGTTCTCAATAAGACATTGCATAATTGCAGAACCAATCAAATCAGGATCTAATAAATTTTGAATAGGATCCAATTCAGTAACATTTGCATCTTCTTTAAGAAAGCACTTTTTCGCTACTTTGGCCTTTCTTATAACACTACCTCTTTTAGTAGTTCGTGCTTTTGAGATAGAGGGCTTTTGCTTTAGAGACGTCCTTACTTTGTCCATTCTTATTACCTCCTAGTAATAATAATATCTTCTTCTCAGGAATATACGCGTAATAAATTCGCCTTCCATCTTGCCAGCGCAACTCCCATACTTTATCTTTTAATCGATCTTTTTCATAAAACGAAACCGATTTATGATCCCCGAAGTACCCATCAAATTTAATCATAGAAAGGCGTTTGTTTATCTGGACTTGTGAACGTGGGGATTCGGCTTTTATCCACTCACTGTAATCGGCCGACTGTAAAAGCGTATACTCGATCTCGTCCATATCTTTATTGTACACTATAACGGACAATATTGCAAATTAAGCAGCTATAAGCTGCTTTTCAATTGTTAGTGGCGAAGCCACCACCAAGGCTTTTATGGCACAGCGGAAATGCGGCGCAGGACCGAAGCTGGGCTTCACACCCAGCGAAGGACCGAGCACGCATTAGTGCACACCAGTGCACGTTCGGCAAAGCAAGAAAAGCTCATTCTCAAACAACTAGAACCTGTAACCAATTCCCAGGCCGAGCTTGGAGCCGCCGATGTTGAGGTTGTTGTGAAAGGCGGATTGATAAAGGTAGTCAAAGAAAAGGTCGAGGAAGAGGTCACAGGTGACGGAATAGCGAATGCCCGTCTTGATGACACCGCCCCAACCGAAATTGGTGGATTTGCTATGGGAATCTTCGATGTGATTGCGAACCCAGACGGAACCAAAGCTGAGCCCTGAGCCGGCATAGAGGGTAATGTCATCGGAAAATTGGTAAGGTATTTTGATGCCAAAACTGATGTTTGCAATGGTGATCCTTGTGGAATAATCAAGGGCATCAGAGCTGCCTCTTTTTGTGACAAGATCGAGATTTCCCCATGCTTCAAAGTCGCAGAAATCGGTCGAGGCTTCAATTTCATAAAAGGGCATGCAGTTGCCATAGATGTTGGTAAACCGGCTGACAGCCGGGAAAAATGCGCCGGCTCTTGCTTGTACTAGGATCTCTTGTTCAGCATAGAGGGTGATGCAGCTAAAAAAGGCTAATAGGATAAATAACTTCTTCATTTAAGTATTCTAGTCCTTACATTTCTTTGCATAGGGCTTAACTTCAGTTTTAACAGCTGATGACCTTATACCTGCTGTGTTAACAGAAACGATATAATAAGTGTAGACTGTATTTTTTGTTCGTAGCCTGTCTTCAAACTGAAAGGGGTACTGATTGCATGCGGTACCTGCTAAATCCGTCAGTTCAGGATTGCGATAAATTTCGTATGAAGCAATTTCTGCACTGTCTTGTGGTGGTGACCATTGCAAGACGTTGACCCGTTCATGTGCATTGATAAATTTATTTCGGACTTGATATCCGTAGAAATTTTGCGGTGTTTGCGGAAGCGGCGAGATGGTAATGATTTCGACAAGCGTATTGGATGTTGAGGTGCCGTAAGTTGCATCTCCATTATAAACAGCTACAATATTGTGATTACCAAGTCCAAGGGTGGATGTAGTGAACTGAGCCTGACCCCCGCTTAAGAGGGCCGATCCAAGGGCCACTGAATCACTAAAAAATGTGACTGTTCCTGTCGGTGTTCCACTTGAGGATGCGACTGTTGCATTAAAGGTCACAGGCACGCCAAGCGCTGCCGGATTCAAGGAGGATGTCAAGGTGGTCGTAGTTGCTAAAATATCCGGGTTTACGATTTGTGTGTAAGGAGCGGATACTGATGGGCTATATTCAGCAGATCCTGCATAGGATGCTGTAATGGTATGTGTACCTGGAGTTAGAGAGGAAGTTGTAAATAGTGCAAGTCCATTCATAAGTGTGTCAGTGCCTATCACAGTAGCCCCGTCATAAAAGGTCAAAACTCCTGTCGGGATACCCATGGCAGAATTAGTGTTGGCAACAAATGTAACCAGATCCCCTTCATTAGAAGGGTTCGGTGTAGATGTTAAAATAGTTGTAACAGTTGTTGCTGCGTTAACAACTTGAGTAAGACTTGCACTTGATCCCATGAAGTCAGGATCCGGATTATAAACTGCCGTAATCGCATTCGATCCCGCAGCAAGACTTGAGGTGATCCATGTCGCTGTTCCAATGTTATTTAAATTACTTGTGCCAAGCACTGTTGCTCCGTCATAAAATGTAACAGAACCAGTTGGTGTTGCGCCACTAACAGAAGTGACTGTCATAGTAAAGGTGACGGGTTGATTGAACGCAGATGGATTCACTGAAGACGTAAGGCTTGAGTTTGTTGTAATCGGAATCACTTGTTGTGCAAGCGTTGCCGTAGAAGAAGAGAAGTTTGCATCGCCGGAATAAAGAGCAACCAATGTAGAAGTACCACCAGGCAACGTAGATGTAGAGTAAGAGGCATGCCCTGCACTATCTAAGGGCAAGGTTGTGAGCGGTACAGCTCCTGAGTACAAAGTAATGATGCCGGTCGGGGTACCCATTCCTGCGATGGGT
>CAZOAX010000280.1:0-3397 GCA_964577735.1 uncultured bacterium | reverse complement strand
AGGCCATCGACGAAGAGATGACACGAGATGAACGTGTGTTCCTCATGGGTGAAGAGGTTGCTGAATATAACGGCGCTTATAAGGTTTCAAAAGGCCTGCTTGATAAATGGGGCCCCAAACGAGTAATTGATACACCTATTTCAGAGCTTGGTTTTGCCGGACTTGGGATTGGCGCTGCCATGACGGGTTTACGTCCCATTGTGGAGTTTATGAGCTTTAACTTCTCATTTGTTGCAGCCGATCAGATCGTCTCCAACGCCGCTAAAATGTATTACATGTCCGGAAGCCGTTTTTCAGTTCCGATCGTGTTCAGAGGTCCAAATGGCGCTGCTGCTCAAGTGTCAAGTCAGCACTCGCATTGCGTGGAATCGATCTATGGCGGCCTTCCTGGGCTTATTATTGTCGCTCCAAGTAACGCGTATGATGCAAAAGGGCTCTTAAAAGCCTCAATTCGTTCGAATAATCCAGTACTATTTCTTGAATCAGAACTGATCTACAACAATAAAATGGATATTCCAACTGAAGAGTATTTGGTGCCGATCGGAAAAGCGCGCGTGGCAAGAGAGGGGAGTGACATTACTGTTATTTCTCATAGCCGGATGGCGCTTTTGTGTGAAGAAGCGGCTATGGAACTTGCCAAAGAGGGGATTTCTGTTGAAGTAATCGACCTCCGCACGATTAGACCACTAGATATCGAAACCATTGCAAGATCGGTTAAGAAAACCCATCACGCGGTGCTTGTTGAAGAAGGGCATTTGTTTGCCGGGATCGCAGCTGAAGTCGGTTTCACAATCATGGAAAACTGCTTTGATGACCTCGATGCCCCCATGGCAAGAGTGTGCCAAGGCGACACCCCGATGCCATACAGTAAGGTGCTTGAAAAAGAAACGATGCCGACCGTGCCCAAGATCATTGCCTCTATCAAAAAAACGCTTAACCGTTAGGACTAAAAGCTATGCCATTTACAGTCACTATGCCAAAACTCTCTCCGACAATGGAATCTGGCGTGATCGCCAAGTGGCATAAAAAAGTGGGCGATAAGGTCGAGGCCGGCGACGTGATCATGGAAGTCTCCACAGATAAAGCAACTGTTGAGCACACAGCCCTTGATGAAGGCTTCCTCCGCAAAATCCTCGTTCCTGAAAACGGTGATGCCACTGTTAATCAGCCCATTGCGATCTTCACTGAAACAAAAGATGAAAGCATCGAAGGCTATGCTCCAGAAGGTGAGCAAAAAGCCGTAGAAGAAAAGCCTGTTGCACCGAAACCTCAAGAAGTTCAAGTCGTTGCTCAATCAGGCGATCGTATTATTGCATCTCCATTAGCTAAGAAAATCGCTTCGCAAAAGGGGATCGATCTTCAAGGAATCCAAGGAACAGGACCGCGTGGACGCATCGTGGCAAAGGATTTAGAGAAAAAGGCTCCTGCAATGGCTTCTTCAGGTTCATTTGAAGAAGTGCCTCTCACACCGATTAGAAAGGTGATCAGCCAGCGTTTGCAAGAAGCAAAAAGCACCATTCCACACTTCTATGTCACCCAACTAGTGGATGTTAGTGCCCTTGTTCATCTCCGAGAGCAGCTCTCAGCGCTTGATATCAAAGTATCTTATAACGATTGCGTGATTAAAGCTGTCTCCCTTGCTCTAAGAGAGCATCCGATCATTAATTCCGGCTTTAATGCTGCCAAACAGTCCATCATCCTGTACAAAACCATCGACATCTCCATTGCCGTTAGCCTGGAATCCGGACTCATCACCCCGATCGTCAAAAATGCCGACCACAAAACCCTCACCGATATCTCAAGTGAAGTGCGCGCCCTTGCTCAAAAAGCCAAAGACGGTAAACTCGCTCCCCACGAATTCCAAGGGGGATCGTTCACCATCTCGAACATGGGGATGTTCGGCGTGACTGAGTTCAAAGCCATCATCAACCCGCCTCAATCAGCCATCCTCGCCGTTGCCGGTATCCAGGACATCGTCCAAGTCAAAAATGGCGTTCCTACCGTCGGCAAGGGGATGAACATTACCCTCTCTGTCGACCACCGCGTGATCGATGGCGTCGCCGCCGCCAAGTTCATCAAAACCGTCCAGAAGTACCTCGAAAACCCCGTTGCCTTTATAGTTTAAATACACAAAATCAATTATAGGAATCCTATGAATGTCACTTATTACACTCCTACTTGGGGTGGTGGTTCAGGTTGCATCGATGAATATATTAAAAAAGATACATCGGCAGAAGAATTTGAAGAGCTGTGGAGAAATGAATGTCCGGAACTCAAATTAGACGTGGAGATATCAGGACTAGGTAACACGTTGCTGCATATCGTTGCAGGTCACGGAAATCTTCCTTTAATGCACTATATCTTGGGTAAAGCAGATGGTGAGGATAAAGCAAGTTTTCTAAAGGATCAAACAAAAAAATTATGTTTCATTAGGGAGCGGTCTGAGAAGTGCTCTATCGGGCGAGTCCCCTTGCACTGTACTCCAAAAGCAAAAGGGGATGCAGGTTATCTTGCAGCGAAATTACTAATTGAGCGTGGCGTGCCCATAGATGTGGAATTTAGCTATGGTTCTAAGCGTTCATATTTCGATATCGTCAACTCAGTCAAAGATACGGATGATCTATGTAAGCCTTACCCTTTGAAAGAGAAAAACAATCTTCTTACTGAATCGCTTTGGTATGATGCAAAAATGATCACAATGCTTTGTTTAAGAAAAGGCATGACCTGTCCTGAATGGTTCATAGACGATTGTGTCAAAAATAGAGGCATCGATATCAAACCTCATATTGAGAATATGAGTCGCATGATAACGAATGTCGCAACCTTTATATTTGCTATGGCTAAATCAGAAGAAATACCGCAGGATCTATTTAAGAAAATTCTATATGTTTCTGCTGAAGTGTTTATGCATATGCCATCGCCTGTCATAGAAGCGAAAACTAATTGGGCTAATTTACAAGAGCAAAAGGAAAAACAAGCAAAAGAAAAATTTGAAATTTTACTCGCAGGTATGGAAGCCGAAGACCCTGCGCTTAGGCGATGGCGTTTAATGTTTGCAACCGGCCAAAGTTAAGTATACCAATTGCATTCCAAAATTTGGTTTTAGTATTGATTATTTTATTATATGTATGATATTTTAATTTATACTTTTTTATAATTTAGGATTTGTATGTTTAAAAAGCTATTTTTTGGGATTGTTTTATTAGCTGCAGAGAACTTAATGGCGTTTCCAGTGTTGAATGTCACGCCACAAGGGAACATCGATTCGAGCCTAGTTCATTCGGCTGTCGAGCTTGCTCATGATACGGGTTATATGGCTACTTTGGAAATGATCTTGAAGGTCATGCCGGAATCGATTGAAGCACGCACAAAGTCCCAGGAGATAGTGGACTATGTC
>CAZOAX010000279.1:0-3403 GCA_964577735.1 uncultured bacterium | reverse complement strand
GTTGCAGGCCATAGATCGCAAGGGCAACCCGCGCCATATTAAACTCGGGGAATGAAAAACGTAAAACACCGGCTGAATTTGCAGCATGTTTCCATTTGGGGTCGATCCCTTCTTTGTTTAACTCAGCAATCACATCTTTCAGATCAGATGCTTGAGAAAGAGTGAAGGTGTCTTCACTTGGGTCATCTGCAGCTGCAAAATGGGTCATCACCCCTTCAAGCTCTAAAGAAGGCTCGCTCAGGATGAGCTTTGCAAGGGAGAGCGCCTCTTCTTTACGGCACCCAAAACGGCTCATTCCTGTGTCGATGTGCAAATGCACTTTGATTCGTTTATTTTGCAATGCAGCTTCTTTTGCAATGTGTTCAATCAGGGCTTGCGAGCTGACGCCTACTTCAAGATCCCATTTGCCTAGTTCTTTGACTTCATAATCAGCTGCATTTAAGACAAAGATGCTCTGGCTGATGCCTGCTTTTTTTAGTGCAATCCCTTCTTCTACATAGGATACTCCGAGGATGTCAATTCCGCAGGATGTGAGAAATCTTGCTATTCTAAACGCATCTGTTCCGTAGGCAAAAGCCTTGACCATTACCATCATGCGGGTAGCGTCGGGAAGCTTTTTTCTCAGGATTTTGATGTTATGTTCGATGGCAGCTAAGTTGATTTGGCATAAGCTTGAGGTGATAGACTCATGGAATGTTTCAATTAAGGTCTCAATCGGCACCTTTTTAGTGCCTTTAATCAATACTGTATCTTGCGGATGCATCGAGAATTTATAGAGTTGAAATGCTTCTTCCAGGCTCGAAGCCTTTACTATGGAAAGTGCTTCATTTGTTAAGCCCGCTAATACCGATTCAAAATGATCGCCAATAAGAAAAAGCATATCTAAATCATGTTGTGAGATGATATTACCTATTTTCTTATAGTCTTCTTCCGGTCGGTTCCCTTTAAGTCCTTCAAAGATCAAGATCTTATTCCCATTTCCAGCGTTAGCTTGCAGAAATTTTAGAGCCTGATCTAAAGAAAGTGGCTCTTCTGCATAGTGATCATTGATAAAAGTCACGCCCAAAGGAGATTTCCAAATCTCTTTTCGGATCGGTTCTAAGGTGTATTTATTTAAAACGTGTTCGATTTTTTCAGAAGGAACGCCTAATTGGAATGCCGCTTTGACCGCCATGTTTAGGAGATCTAAATAGTAATAAAAGCCGGTTGTGATCTGTCCTTCATAGTCTTTTGCATCCGGAAACGTAATGCGAAAGGGGATACTTAAACCGTCATGGTCAGATAGCCGCTCCGCATGAGGAGCTCCGGGTGTGTTTTTATTCCAGAAATAATGGTTCAAGCTTAGCTTTTGGATTTCGGATGTATCGGGAAGGCTTAACCATTTCAAGGTGTCGGTTTGATAGAGCTTTAAAAGCTCTGTCACTAGAGTCTCGACATTGCCAAGACGATCTATATGTTTTTTCCCCACTCTTGTCAGGATCCCAAAATCAGGCCTTAACATTTCGGCAATGTTGTCCATCTCATTTTTTTCTGAGATAGCAGCTTCCATAATGGCAAGTTTGTGCTCTTTAGAAAGTGTGAAAATACTTAATGGAACACCGATCTGGCTATTAAAGCTCTCAGGGGAGGCCCTGCAAGGGACATGGTCTTTTAACAGTTCGTAGAGAAGGTCTTTGACCATCGTTTTTCCGTATGAGCCTGTGATTGCGATGATTTGAGTGGGGAGCTGGTTGCGGTAAACTTTTGCAATCTCTTGAAGGGCTCGCAAAGGATTATCGACATAAAGAAGCTTAGTAGATTTTTCGCCGGACACATAATCACGTCCTACAATGGCATACTTGGCACCAGATTCAGCAACGAACCGATGACCATTAGTTTGTTTTCCGGGAAGTGCCACAAAAAGACATGAAGGTGAGTCGATCATGCGGGAATCGATCGCCACCTGATCAATGATGGCAGGTTGACTAATGTCCCCTCCGGCAGCTTGAAAGCCATCCCATAGCCTTAAATCAAATTCATCCATAGTCATCTCTTTTGCGATTCTTTTTAAAACTATTGAAAGCGATATTAACGCAGAGACGCAGAGGCGGGGAGACGCAGAGAGAGAAAAGCTTTTTATTGCTTATGAGGTGGCCGTACGGCCTCCTCATAAGCAATAAAAAAGTCTGACCTGAAGAAAGGAGCTTTCTTCAGGTATATTTAAGTCCTGGATGGCAATTAATCTCCTCTGCGTCTCCCCGTCTCTATAGCCTCTGCGTTTAATTTTTCACTTTTACCATATCTATTCTTTGATTTATCGGGCAAGGGCAGGGGTAAGGGCAAGGGATTGTGTAGTTAAGATCTAAGGTGGGTGTAACGATACAAGAAAAGGGAAAAAAAGAAACCCATCGGGCCAAAAATTGCAAGAGAGGGTGAGATGACTTGTCGTTCGCCGAGCAGGATGGCTGCATCCATGACAAGGTAGATCCCGACAAGGCCGAAGATGCCAAGCGTAAAGATCATAAAAGTGGGCAGTTGTCTTGAAAATCTGAGACAGAACGGGGCAGGACCGATAATGGCTAAGAGCGCGAGCCAAGGGAGGGCAAGTTTCTGATATAGAGCAGTCAGGTTTTTAGCGGCCTTTTCATTTTCTTTTGCAGAGGATTCATCAGGCGCATCTTTGATTAATGTTGAAAGTGGAAGTTCTCGGGGCAGCGCAAGTGTTTCTGATAATTTCTTTTCATCAAAATGCAAGGCGGGAAATTGGGTGGTCACATAAGAATTCTTGTATTGCAGCGTACCATTTTCTGATACAAAGTGATCTGCAGAATGACCTTTTGGCGGTTTTGCGAAAGGATCAAGGACCTCTATCCGCCAAACTTCATCCAGTGAAGGGATGAAATAAACTTCTGTGAATTGCTTGGAGTCTGAGTCAAACTCTTTGTAAACAAGAATTGAGCCATCTTCAAGCCTGATGTGATTGGCAATTGTATTGCCACTTGCTTTGCTTTTCTGCTTGGCATATTTAGTGTCTAATTGGGAGATGTTCTTAAGGGCTTTTGGTAAAATAGCTTCGTTGTTGACGTAGAGCAATAAAACCGCGACAAGACCTGTTCCAATAAAGGGGACAAGTAAGCGATGAAGGGAAAATCCTCCTGCAAGCAGGGCTACAAGTTCAGAGTGCGTATTTAATTGAGTCAAGGTATGGATAGTGCCGATCAAAAGAGCAAAAGGGATCAGGATATCGGCGCGTTCTGAAAATTCAGAGGAGTAATGCACAAGGAGCTCTTTGATACCAAGTTTTGAATGATGATAATTCACGCCACTCAAGTGGCTTGCATAGTCGATCAGAACGTAAAGGCCATAAAAAATAAGCAGGAACATCCCTGCATTTTTTAAGAGTTGAGATAAGAAATAACGCTCC
>CAZOAX010000278.1:0-3420 GCA_964577735.1 uncultured bacterium | reverse complement strand
AAACAAAAATCTGTTAGATAAGATCAACTCCCCAAGCGACATTCGCAACATGCCGATGCACGATCTCTATACACTTGCCTCTGAGATCCGAAGCAGAATTATTGGAGTCATGGCTGTCAATGGCGGGCACCTGGCCTCCAATTTAGGGGCTGTTGAACTAACAATCGCCTTGCATAAGTGCTTTAACTCCCCTGACGATAAATTTATTTGGGATGTCAGCCACCAAACTTATACCCATAAGATCCTGACCGGTCGGAATGAGGCCTTTAGTAAGATCCGGCAGCATAACGGCCTTTGTGGTTTTAGCAATCCGAAAGAATCCCCTCACGATCATTTTTATGCAGGTCATGCCGGCACCGCACTTTCTCTTGCCCTTGGCGTTGCTAAAACACGCGATCTTACACGTGGCGACAACTATATTATTCCAATCATTGGAGATGCCACTTTAACTTGCGGCATGTCACTTGAGGCCATGAACAACATCTCAAAAGAGATGAAAAAGTTCATTCTGATTTTAAACGACAATGCCATGAGCATTTCTGAAAACGTGGGCGCGATTACAAAAATCCTAAGCCGCATTCTCAACAACCCAACGACCGATAAGCTCTACCATGAAGCCTCTGCCTTGATCTCCAAGATCCCAAGTGTGGGAGAGACAATATCAAAGCACGGCCAAAAGCTGACTGAATCGATCAAAAACCTTGTCAGTCCTGCCGCTTATTTTGAACAGTACGGCCTTTCCTATATCGGTCCGATCGATGGCCATGACATTAAAAAGCTTGTGGAAGTTTTTGAAGCGATCAAAACAGCTGAATGGCCGATTGTGCTGCACATCAACACAAATAAAGGTCACGGGATGGAAGAGGCGATTAAAAATCCAACTTCTTATCATGGGGCCAAGCCCTTTAATATAGAAACTGGGAAATTTTTGCCGGTTTCCTCAGAAGCCCCGACATTTCCAAAAATATTTGGAAAAAAAATCTTAGAGATGGCGGAAAAAGATGCTGCTTTAGTTGCGGTCACACCCGCCATGTCTGCCGGGTCCTGTCTTGATGCCTTCATAAAAAAATTCCCGGATCGCTGCATGGATGTAGGGATTGCTGAATCTCACGCTGTGACCTTCAGTGGCGGACTTGCATATGGTGGCAAACTGAAAGTAGTCACGTCTATTTATGCGACATTTTTGCAACGCGCGCTTGATAATCTATTCCATGACGTCTGTTTACAAGAGCTGCCAGTTGTATTTGCGATCGATCGAGCCGGCATCTCAGGCCCCGATGGTTCGACGCACCACGGGATCTATGACATCTCCTTCCTCAATGCAATGCCCAACATGGTAATCACTCAACCACGCGATGGGCATGTCTTGAAAGAATTAATGGAATCTGCTTTTTCATGGAATCTACCGACAGCAATCCGCTACCCCAACATGGCGACGACCGAAGAAAATACCCCACTTCAATATCGCACACTTGGCAAGGGAGAACTTTTAAGAAAAGGGCACGGCATTCTTATCTTGCCACTTGGTCATATGTGCCAAACAGCTCTTACTGTCGCGAAAAATCTGGAAGAGTATGGCATGAATCCAACTGTTATGGACCCGGTCTTTCTGAAACCATTGGATGAAGAGCTCTTGCTTGAACTTTTTGAGACACATGAATATGTAGTCACAATCGAAGAACATGCTGTTTCATCAGGCCTTGGATCGATCGTCAACAACTTTGTCAATCGGGCCAATTGCAAGTCCGTTCAAACGTTAAATTTTGGAATTCCGCATGTCTTCATCGAGCAAGGCTCCCATAAAGACATCATGAATGCCCTTGGCCTGACTGCCGATCAGATCACTCAATCGATCGCAGGTTATTTTGAACTAAATAAAGCCCCAGAAACGATCACGATGGAAAGCTAATGCTAATTGCACTTTTTCCTAATCTGACCAAGCCCGGATCCATGCAAATTGGAATGGATATTCGAGACTTCCTCCATAAAAAGGGAGTACTTGTTGTGACAGATGAAGAAAAAGCGGCATCATTATCCGTTCCCTCTTTATCTACAGTTCCTCCAGAGACGATCGATTTTATGATCACACTTGGGGGCGATGGGACGATCTTAAGGATCGTTCATGCCCATCCGGAGATCCATGCTCCTGTTTTGGGGATCAACCTGGGAAGCCTCGGCTTTATGGCAGATGTCCCGATACAGGAAACTTATGATGCGCTGGAAGCCATTCTTGATGGAAGATATCACGTTCATGAAAGAGTCGTGGTAGAAGGCAGTGTCCACTCTTCAAGTTCCAGCTTTGCTGTTAACGAGATTGTCATTCACCGCGCAACAAACCCTTGTTTGATCGATTTAGAGATCGAGGTCAATGGTTCCTACATCAACACATTCTCAGCCGATGGCTTGATCATATCGACACCTAATGGTTCAACAGCCTATTCACTTGCCGCTGGCGGGCCTATCCTAACGCCGGACTTGAAAGCGCTTGTTATCACTCCCATCTGCCCGCATACCATCTCCAATCGCCCTATCGTCCTTGGCTTTGATCAAGAGATTAAAGTTTCCTATGACTCCCCTTATGCACCAATCGAAATTGCCTATGACGGCTTTTCCCTGCAAAAACTGGAGTCCGGAGGCCAACTGACCATCAGGCCTTCGTCAAGAAAATTTCGTCTTGTTACCTTTCCGGGCCATGACTTCTTCTCCACACTACGTTCTAAGCTAGGTTGGACAGGCCACTCAAAAATTTATTGACAGTTATTCCACTCTTAAGTTTTTCAAATTTCGCCCGAGAATAGCCCTCCTGACAGGTTCAAATTCATAATTCATTCAAATTTAAAGCTTTACACTCCAACACATGTTTTTTTTGCTCGATTTTTCAAAATCTTGTAGCGGAAATTATAAGAAATTACGTATGAAAACATGTAAAACCATTTTTTTAGGCTTCGCAAGAACCTAAAACAAGAACGGTTAAAAAACACTTGGCCTGCAGACGAATGCAGACCTGAGTTTTAGCAACAAACCAATAGGAGTTATTGTATGAAAAAATTTGCATCACTTTTAGCTCTTTGCTCAGCTGTGTTTATGTTGTCAAGCTGCTGCTGCAACAACGACCCTTGCTGTCCAAAGCCATGCGCGCCTAAGCCTTGCTGTCCTAAGCCTTGCGCAAGACCATGTCCTCCTCCATGCCCAACACCATGCCCTCCTCCTTGCAACCCATGCCCTCCTCCTTGCTGCTACTAGGACTTAGCATAATTGATGCCAATGGCATTATGGCGGAAGCGTAAGCTTCCGTCATTTGATTAAAAGACAGGAACTTAAGAACGAATGACAATCGTGGGACAGATGAAAAACAAAACAAAAAAAGCCTTAACTGTTTTGCTCACAATCAGTGCATCTTCCCTTGTATTGTCCGGCTGC
>CAZOAX010000277.1:0-3422 GCA_964577735.1 uncultured bacterium | reverse complement strand
GCGTGTGCAGTAGAATCAGTTCTTCGCCTGCTTTATGAAGGTCAGTGTGTCGGTAAGAATGAAGTTACCTTTCAATCAAGACGTGGCGGATACTCAACTAACGATTTACAAGTCTCAGGATTAAGCTTCATCGTTTTAAATCCAAATATTCAACCTGCCTATTCTCTGAATTTTAAAACGGGGATCATTTCGCGAACCTATGCATACCTAGACGAGCGCAAATTGTGTCTATTTTTGAATGATACGTCGAGTGATACATTAGGTAAGATAGATAGTATCTTAACAAAATTTTTCACCCGACATGAAAAGCCTAAAATGATTTAAGACCCGGTATGAAATATTTACGGATATTCAGGGTACCAACGTTTATCACTAAATTGTTGATCAATATCCAAGTGCATGGCAAATACCATAGATACACTATAATATCCTGGAACCGTGTGGAATTTAATTAATTCATTAACATCTTCTTCTGGATAACAGTAAACAATGAAATCATAGGAATTCTCAAAGTCCCATTTATCCCATACGATAAGCATATGCGTGGCGCCTTTATTGAGGCCATCACTAAATCCGTCCATCATTTGTTGCTTTGTAAGAAGTGGAATTCTTCTATAGTTCATGTGAATTTTGGATTCAGCATTTCCATCTTGGGCATAGGCTGCGCCACATGTGCCTAAAATCAGAGCAGAAAAGGCTAATAAAGATCGAAAACTACTTAACATATTAAACTCCCTTTGGGTGTCGCTTTAGTTTATTATGTTTTGTTTTTTTTGTATATGGATTTTATTGGTTTGCTGTATTAGTTTGTTTCGAAAATGATTTCTTTCCTTCCTATAATCTATTTCGGTAGAGAACACGGTCCAGCCCGAACCTGCCTTATCAGTAAAGAGCTATTAGATGTAAGATAACGCCGCTTCCTTGACTGCATCGAGAATGGTGACATGTGATTCACCATTCACAACAAAATAACTACTATTAGGTAGATTGGGGAAACTGGTCTGATTGGGAAATATTCTCCAATCATCCTTGGAAGCAATAAAAATTTGCTCCATGGTTTTTTTAGAATAAGTCCCGTGTTGATTTTGCCATTTTATCAGTTTTCTTTTGGCCCAGTCTCCTTGATAGGTTAACTCTTCCACCATTTTTGGTGAAAAACCAAAACAGCTAGACAAACCAAGCCAATTAATCCAATTGACTAACATCGATCCACAGTGAGGCCCAGCGATCGAAACTAAACGAACATCACCTACATTTAATTTTTGCTGAATATAAGCTGCAGTTGGTGCCCCTTTGGAATGACCGTATAAAATAATGCGATTTTTTGGATATAGATCAGCATATCGTCTAACAACCTCTAGAATAGGCCGTGCAGCTTCCTTACACTTGCAATATCCCTTTTTATACACGAAGGGAACAAAATAACTCGTATCCGGCTGCTTTTCTTTTAAATAACTACTCCAGGCTAAAGGAGAGCTGTTCAATCCATGAATCATCACCACAAGCTTTTTGCTCCCTTTCCATTCCTCCTCATCCACCTCATACGTATGGGAGCTCGTCAAAGAAGGAAACAACTCATGCACATTCACCCTCAGAAGATTATACTGTCGATCCCACTTGCATTTTATTTCCTTTGCCGTTGCCCATGACATGTCTTTAATGCGACATAGCCAACTCCGATCATCATCAAAGCTAACTAGCGGACTCTCCTGAAAAGAAAGATTCGTCGTCACAACCTGCATCCCACACCCCCATTCGAACGTTACCCGAAGACTAGCAATTCATAACAATTGCGACCACTGCTTTTTATTTTGTGTGAAGTAGAAATAGTGCTACTATTACTCCAAATTATACAGGCTCTTAGAATCTATGAGGGCTAACTTGTGCATTAAAATAAAAATTAGAATTGATAATGCCTTAATTTGGAGTGTACATGTTCGAATCTATTACAATAACTGGACAATATACCCATCATAAAACAGATCCGATTGATCTTGGGTCATTAGTTGAAGCTATGTTGCTTTATGGAAAAACAACAGTGGTTGTTAATTTTGCTATTTTGGAACAAATTTATACGTACTTTGGCAGTGAAAATCTTCTTCGGCTTTTACGTGAAGGTTACTTGGAAATTGTATATCAAGAGTCATTGGTAGGTATAAGAACACAAACAGAAAACAATCTGGAATTTCATGATGTTATTCAGTTTTCTTCACCGCAACACCAATTTCAAGATAAGTTAAGGGAAGTATGTATTGATGCTAAAGGAAGTCGAGGGGCAGGTCATAGACTTTCTGAAAAATTTGAAGAACATATTCGGGTAAGTCGTGATACTTCTTTAGTTCTAAAGGGAACAGCAGAAGCTATTCTAAATCCAGGATACCTTGAAACTTCGGCTCAAATTGTGATCCAAGAAATAGCTCCAAATTTAAGTTCAAATAAAAAATTTAAAGCTTATCAAACGGATAAAGGCATAGTAGTTGAAACGGATTATGATTTTGCTGCCATTAACAAAGCCTATCATAAATTGGTGTCGCCCAATCACTCAATAATTACTCCGGCATACATTTTGACGCATATCCAAAAAGTTGAAGAGGAGCTGTTTTTTGCAACTTCTCATTTATCGGAGCTTTGTTGTAGCAATCTAAGTTCGCGCTTGTGCGTGAACAGATTAGGCTATTTGGTTGAAAGAAGCCTCAGCAGCGGTAAAAAGTTAGATCAGTTTCAGGAGTTTTTATTCGATGATGGAAAAGCGATAAGAGAAGCTGTTAATGCGGGCAGGGTGCATCCAAATGATTTAATGAAAGTTTTGGAAAAATCACGGAAATATAAGGAATGGATTGTTAAGCTTCCGCCAGATGCAGATTTGTTGAAAGAGTATTATAAAGAAATTGGTCAAAACACTTTTATCGACACTTTACCGGGAAAAATTCTGCGCTTTGCTGTTTGTAACGGGTTAAGTTTGGTGGCAGCAGGTTGCATGGCTTCGCCATATGGTTCGATTGCAGGGATCTCCTTGAGCGCAATCGATGCAGTTCTGCTTGATAAGTTAGTGGCTGGTTGGAGGCCAAGTCACTACATTGAAGGAGATGTTCAACAATTGCTGGTTGATACCAGATAGTCGGACATAGACTTTCTTAGTTATATCTAAAAGTGCTTAAGCGAGGTGGAGATGAGCTCGCCGAGCTCGAGCTCGTCTTTGTCCTGGAGAGACTTTTTAAGTGCTGTTTGGGCGGCAGAGCGATTGTAGCCGAGATTGATGAGGGCTTTCAGCGCGTCTTGAAATGTCTGTTGCTTCACATTGGTTGGCTGAGATGATTTCTCTAAGGGAACATTTAAGAAGAATTTCTCGAGGCGGTTGCGGAGTTCGATCAGGAGGCGTTCGGCGGTCTTTTTGCCGATGCCCGGGACTTTGGAGAGGGCGG
>CAZOAX010000276.1:0-3432 GCA_964577735.1 uncultured bacterium | reverse complement strand
CCAGAGTGCTTTGGGATGGCGGGATTGATTATTTGCGATCACCGCATTAGCCGATTTTAAAATAGAATTGTGAGATCTGTAATTTTGTTCCAATTTAATGGTTTTAGAGCTTTCAAAAGACAAAATGTTGGCCACATCCGCCCCTCTCCATCCATAAATCGCCTGATCATCATCTCCGACTACACATAAATTATTGTATCGAGAAGATAACAACTCGGCTAAACGAAACTGAACTGGATTGGTATCCTGATACTCATCGATCATGATGTACTTGAACTTGTCTTGATAACGCTCCAGCACCTCTGGATGCTTGGTGAAAAGCTCGACCGTCAAAATCAATAAATGATCAAAATCGACTGCATTATAGGCTCTTAATGAACATTTGAGCCGGTCATGAACATCAACGACGAACTGATCATGCCAATTCCCCGTTTTCTCTTTTTTTGCTTCAGGCTTATGATTCATTTTCGATAAGGCGTGAACCGTCGATGAAAGGGAAGGAAGCACAGAATCATGGTCCAAAATATCCCTTGCGATCAACTTAATGAGTCTTTCGAGGTCTTTTTCATCATAGAGTGAAAAATCCTTTGTAAAGCCCAAATGATGGATCTCTTCCCGAAGAATATTCATACAAAAGCTATGAAATGTGCATAAAGTGACCTGATCAGCTACTTTTTTAGAGACAAGACCTGCCACCCGATGGCGCATTTCTTCTGCAGCTTTGTTAGTAAAAGTCAGACCTAAGATATTTTGCGGGCTGACTTGCTTCTCTTGAATCAAATAGGCCATCCGCGTCGTCAAAACGTGCGTCTTTCCACTTCCGGCACCAGCTAAAATCAATAGCCTGCCTTCAGTTGTTAAAATTGCCTCTTTTTGCTCGGGATTAAGGTTTGCAAATAAGGAAGTCACTTAAAATCTCCTGAAGATCGCTTTGAACATCCTGCATCATTAAGGGATTTTCTGAAAGAGGGTGTTTGCCTTTCGGCCTTACAACAAGATCCATAGGAGCTAAAAATCGACTCAGGCTTAAGCGATAGGATTCCCGGACCAGTCTTTTAAACCGGTTTCTATCGTGTGCTTTTCCAAATTTTTTTGTGACAGTAATGCCAAGACGCGCTTGCTTAGCATGAGATTTAGGGAGGATTTCTACTAAAACCCACTTGCCTGAACGGCGAAAACCTGATCTTGAGACTTTTCCAAAGTCCCGTCTCTTGACGAGACGAGAAGCTTTAGATAAATTATTTTCACGCACGAGTGAGTTGCTTACGACCAATGCGGCGGCGGCGATTAATGATCTTACGGCCATCGGCAGTTTTCATACGCTTGCGGAAGCCACAGTTTCTCTTGCGGCATCGTTTGCTTGGCTGATATGTACGCTTCACGGTTCGTTTCCTTGGCTAAAATGTATACAGATGAGTAGATTATAGGCATAGATTCCATATTTTGCAAGCCAAAAAAAACGTTCCCGTCCCCGTACGCTTTCCCGTTCCCGATTTACCTTTTCTCCTTTCCCTCAAATCCTTATACTTTTATCCTAAAACGGTTCCCCATGCAAATACAACCCTACCTCCCCTCCCCCATTTATTCACTTCCAGATGAAGACCTCATCAAATGCTTTTCTTACTTAAGTCTATATGATCTGCCCATCGTAGCCTGCGTATGCAAAATCTGGGAGCAAGTCTCATCTGATGAACATCTATGGAAACCGATTGCATGGGAAAGATTGACCTATCTACCGCTGAATGAACTTTCCACTAAAACCAAAGTACTCAACAGCATCGCCCCCTTTTGCCGTGCAACACGCCTTGTTTTCAAAAATGATCTAGTCGATACCCCCTCCGCGCCAAGTCCGCTAATAGAATTGAAGCTCATCGAGACACAACTAAAAACCATTTCCAAGGCAGAACCGTTTTGCTTGTCTCAGCCTAACTTAGACATCTCCGAAGTGATTGATAAGCACATTCCCCAATACCAGGCATCCTTATACAGGAAAAAAGAGTTCATAGACGCCACTTTTGAATGCCTCATCAGGTCCAGCACTCATTTGGAAGTTACTCATATAAATCTGATCAACGACCTCTGGAAAGGTCTTACACCTCAATGTGTAGAACGGATGAATAATATGATGCACATAGGCTCCTTACTATCTGAATACCTGTCTATCTATGTGAAAAAGCCTTTAGCAACTTCTATTTTTTATCTTTGTTCAGGACATGTATTCATCTTCTGGATGGAAACTTTAGCCAAAACCCTAGACGCTAGGATCCAGTACCCTGAATTCATCCATGGACTTATTAAAAAGTTAGAGGAAACTGAATTTTTAGCTCTTTTTGAAACATCCAACTTCAAGAAGCCTGTACGCGTTTTTGCAGACATGAATATATCTTTAGACCCTAAAATATTTGATCCTGCAAGCCTGACCTATCAGAACTACCAAACAGCGTTTGTGTTGGAAAGCTACAAAAACTCTTTGCTCGCAATACGTAAATCTTAAGATCGTTCAGGGGTGTCATTCGCCGCCTCCAATTTGACTTCAACTATTCAACCCTCTATCATTTTCATTTTTTTATTATTTTTTTTACACAATAGGCAAATTATGCAAATAGAATGCAATCAACCCAACATCAATTCTTTATTACCTGAAGAAGACCTCCTTAAATGCTTTTCATACTTTAATTTAACCGATATGCCGTCGATTGAAAAGGTCTGTATACTCTCTGGAAGTGCATTGCTTTTGACGAGTGCCTCTGGAAATCAATCGCATTTCAAAGAAAAATTTACTTGAACGACGGAGAAGGATCCGTACGAGCTAAAGTTATCCAGAGCATTACTCCTTATTGCCGAGCAGCCCGGATGATTTTCAAAATTGAGCTAAAAGACATTCCCCTTAACCTGGCTCCTGTACATGAATGCATGCGCATTGAAGCTCACTTAAAAAAGCCTTAATCTTTTAGAACTAGCTCCAGTCAAAGACATTAAAAGAAATCCCAGTTACTATTTTAGACCTCAGCTTGAAAATATTGAGCAAGCCTTAAAGAATAATTACTGTATCTTACTAGGAGACACCCTAAACAATTATAATTTCTCAGCACTCTCTGAAAAATCAATTGAAGAATACAAAAAGAATCCATTTCTTCTTTATACCAAAGCCCTTGAGGAAGCTGAAACTTCATTTAAGAACTATTTAAATGAAGACCCAAATCTTGATTCGCAACCTCTTCTGTTTTCAATTAAGAGGAACATCCACCAATTTATGATGACGGCTCATGCTGAGCTTGGTCTGATCGATCAAGTTCAGGGACTAAGTCAGGATAAAATGCATTTATGGGGGGGATGAACTTATCGATCAGAACAGGCAGCTGTGCTCTAAATTTATCGATAACAATCTAACTCTACATATTCTAAAACCTTGGATGGCTGTCCATTACCGAA
>CAZOAX010000275.1:0-3432 GCA_964577735.1 uncultured bacterium | reverse complement strand
CATACTTGTGACGAATATCCCTACTTGGCTGTTTTGGGTTTCAGTCAAGGCAGTTTCCGGCCCTTCCCATAGAATTTTGGTCAGATTTCGTTTTAATAAGTCATTTGCTTCTTCAAACACCAAGCGGGAGGATTGATAAGCATCATTAAAATCTTTACCCATGCCGACGATTTGGGCACCTTGCCCAGGAAACAGAAAAGCAACTTTCATTAACCACTCACTTTTTTAAGAATACTTGCGCCCCATGTCAATCCAGCACCAAATGCTACCAGTAGGATTAAGGCGTCTTGTGCCAAAGGCTGCTCTCTCACAAGCTCATCAAGTGCAATAGCAACGCTTGATGCCGATGTATTACCGTATTTATGTACTGTTCGATAGACTAAAGAGGGATCCACTGAAAAGGATTTAGCTACCGCATCGATGATCCGCGCATTGGCTTGATGAGGAACAATCCATTTCAAGTCCGATTCTTGAATATTCGATTGTTTGAGGCAATTTTCAGCAGCCGATGACATCCTCCGGACAGCGTGCCGGAATAGTTCCTTGCCTTGCATTTTGAAGAATTGTCCGCCTTCTTCCAATGTTTTTGCAGAGGTTGGATTAAGCGCTCCGCCAGCTGGGATCCAGGCAATTTCCGGATTTGAACCATCCGCACCGAGGGAAACTGACTCGATCAAGAGACCGTCGCCTTCCCCTTCGATCAACGCAGCTGATGCTCCGTCTCCAAAAAGGACGCAGGTGTTGCGGTCCTGATAATCGACAAATGAGGTCATTTTTTCAGTTGCAATGAGCAGGACACGTTTATACATGCCTGATTCGACATAGGCTTTTGCTAAAGAAAGGCCATAAAGAAACCCAGAGCAAGCTGCTTGAAAATCTACCGCAGCAGCATGTGTCGCCTTTAAATCCGCTTGAATAAGTGCCGCGTTGCTTGGAGCTAAATAGTCCGGGGTCATTGTCGCCACAAGGATCATATCGATCGAATCTGGATCAATCCCCTTTTCCTCTAAAAGCTTACTTGCCGCTAGGGCGCCAAGCTTCGCGCTTCCCACATCTTTAGCTGCCACGCGCCTTTCACTAATACCCGTCCGGGAAACAATCCACTCATCAGATGTCTCCACTAATCGCTCAAGATCTTGATTAGTGAGCTTTTTTTCAGGAAGATAGGAGGCCATCCCACGAATTCTTGCACGAGGCTGAAGCGTCATTTTTTCTCCAATATAAAGGTCGATTTTACCCTATCGAAGCTTTATACACAAATATCTAAACACTCGTGCAGTTTCACCACTGAGGCACTGAGCTCACTGAGAGGAGATGAGAAAAGAAGCATAACCCTCATTCTCTCATCTTTTCTCAGTGAGCTCTGTGCCTCAGTGGTGAAATTTATTGTGAAGTTATTTTTTGTCTTTGATTTGGACTTGTTTCTTGGGCTTTGGAGAAACCTGGACCTTGACGGGAGTTTGGGCTTTTTGAAGGGGTTGAACTTTGACCGGGATTTTCACTGGTTGGGCTTTAGGTTCAGTTGTTGGCCTTTGCAGCGTTTCCAAGGTGGCAACTTCTGATTCCAGGCGCTTGATCTCAGCAGTTAGATCTATAGTTTGTTTTTCATAAGCTGCAAGTGTTTGCTCCTGATCATATACAAATTTTTCTTCGATTTCTTTCTGAAGAGCAAGGAAGTTTTCCTGAGAATGGAAAAGGAGCTTCCTTGTTTCATCCAGGCTTTGACTCTTTTCTGCAAATTGCGAGCGCAATTGGTTATAAAGACCATTGACTCGGCTAAGTTCCTTGCTATCCCCTACTGACTCTTCACTCGGCTTAAGGGCGGCCTCTAATTCATCTTTTAGCTTGTCATTTTCTGTTTGAAGATTCTTCAGACGATCGATCAAATCTTCCAGCTGCTGCCCAAGCGCTTCCACTTTTCCAGCTGAATCACCGGCCATGGATTTGTAATTTGCAAGCTCTTCAGCACTGTCTGCAATCTGCTTCTCAAGTGATTCTATTTTTCGAGATGAATCGTTGTCCGCAATTGGATTCGTTTGTTCACCGGCTTGTTCAAGCTTCCACTCCAAGTCCATCACGACAAGAGTTTGCTTTTGCACAAGATTATTTTTTGCTGTTACTTCAGCATGGGCATCTGTAAGCTCTTTTTCAAGACGGGAAATGAGAACACGTGTTTCAGTAATCTCTTCTGCTTGAAGTGCGATAAACCGATTGAGATCTTCCTGAGTGGCTTCTATGCTTAATGCAAGATTTTTTTGTTCCAGGTACTGTCTCTCAGCTGTTTCTTTAGCGGCCATGTTCTCAGTCATCTCTTTGCGTGCCATCTCAAGAAGCCGCTCAAACATTTCTGACTGTTCCGTTTTAACCTTTAAGGCATCCTGGAGCTTGAGTAGTTTATCTTGAAATTGTGCAGACTCTGAAACAGCAGCTTCCTTTCCAGAAAGAGCTTCGTGAATCTTGCCTTTCCACTCTTCTATTTCACTTAAAGCCGTTGCGCTTGCCACTTTGCAAGCCTGGTTGAATGCCTCAGTCAACTCTAAACTTGCCAAGGCAGTCATCAAGAATGTCAACTCAAGGCTTGCGCCAAGGCCGGCCTCCCATAATGTCAGTGGTGTTCCATCGAGAAAGAAATTACACGTTAAAACACTGGCAAGGAGTGCTGTTGCCACATAAAGACCCACAGACTTCAAACGCCAGCATAGCAGTACGCCAACTAATGCGGTAACTGAAAGGTCGATATAAAAAGGAGATTCTTTGATCACAAGCGCGAATATGGCGAGCACAACAGATGCCGGGCCGATCATGGAAAGAATATTCAGTCGACTTGCTATTTTATCAGGAATAGGGTTCACGTGATTGCCTTCTAGCACTCTTCTAGTTCATCTTCAAGTATGGTCTGCGCTCCGTCTATGAGCATGTCGGCAAGGTCCCGACTCCCCCCATAGGTCATCGCAACCTTCATCTCTCCAGATTCTGTAGGCTGTTCACATGTGATTAGAACATACCCCGCATGCTTATCTGAATAAGCTGCCTCAAAAGCCTTATGAGCATCATCTTTGGATTTCATGAACTTCCTGTTTTAGCACTCTGCCTTCAGCCACATTAAGCCAATCGGTTATTTTTAATCAAATCTCTTTTTCCCTTGCAGGGACGTTAAATTCATTGTAAAAGAATTGTTATGAAAACAACCGAAGCTCATCAGTGGCTTGATGCACAAAAATCAGATGCAGTCAAACTTCTAACGGAGTGGGCCTGCATTAACTCCTGGAGTGAAAATCCTGCCGGTCTTGCAAAAATGGCAGAAGCATTAAAAACCGCCTTCTCCCCTCTTGCAGACAGAATGGAAGAGGTTGATCAATCCCTTATTTTTTCAAAACGAAAAACAGCCAAGCACCAAATCCTTCTTGGTGGGCATATGGACACAGTCTATCC
>CAZOAX010000274.1:0-3443 GCA_964577735.1 uncultured bacterium | reverse complement strand
GCACCGCGCTGAATCGCATCAATCAGCAAAAAATAATCCTTACATTTATTTCCTGATTTACTCAAAGCTCCATAAAGCTTACTTCTCACGGATTCATCTAGCTTATCTAACTGGGATAAAAGGGTAAGGATCTCTATTGGTAATGTTTCTTTCTCATTAAATAGATTTAAGAACTCTAAAACATCGTACTGACAAGGATAGCTCTTCATCACTTTTTTCGCCGAATAACAATCAAAGTCTTTTTCCATATTAGGTGGAGCTTGACAAATAGATGCCAAGCAATCGCGTAGAGCCGTTTTACTCACTTTGTGATTAGAAGTATTCGCATGCATGAATTGACACATACTTCGGAGCAACCGGTAATGATCTACCCGGTCTATGATTTGATTACCAAAAGCTTCAATCACTTGGGTACATAACTGACTGATCTCAGCGTCTGATTCTTGACCTTTTTCTATGACATTAGTTAAACATTTTCTTAAAGCAACTAAGGGATTTTTATAAGAATTAACTTGCATTGCAAACCTAAATAATTAAATTATTTAGAAATGATATCATCTATGGGAATTAAAAGCCCCTCGGATGAGGGGCTTTGGAAGATTTAAGTCTCTAGGGGCTTGATTTCAGTGCGCTGAGCTGAAGGGGGCGGAGGCGGAGGAGGCGAAACGATGGCTTTTTTATGCAGGTCATCTGCATTTTTAAGCTTGGCCTTTTTATCTTCCACGTTCCATTCATTCTTGATGATCTTCATCACGTCATCTGCGTCAAGAGTTTCAAACTCCATCAACATCGCCGTCATTAGCTCAACTTGTGGGGCATTTTCCTTAAGGATCGTACGAGCTCGGTTTAAGGCTTCGTCCAAGATCTGTTTGACCTCTTTATCGATCAAAACAGCAGTGTCTTCTGAGTACTTCTTGTCATGGTAGTTGTTCCAGCCAAGAAACTGTCCACTGTCTGATTTCTCATCGTAGGCAACCGCGCCAAGCGTATCGCTCATACCCCATTCACAGACCATGCTTCTAGCAAGTGATGTCGCTCTTTCGATGTCTTGCTGGGCTCCTGAAGACACATCGCCAACAAAGATCTCTTCGGCACATCTTCCACCCATTAAGACGGCCAGTTGATCGACAATTTCGTTCTTCCAGTAGCTCAAGCGATTTTTTTTAGGCAAGAACATGGTCGAACCAAGTGAAAAACCTCTTGGGATAATGGTGACTTTGTCTACTGGGTCAGAATGTTTTACCATAAGGCCAACGATCGCATGACCTGTTTCATGATAAGCTGTCGTGCGTTTTTCATTCTCATCCACTTCAAGGCTTCGACGCTCTTTTCCATAAAGGACCTTATCGCGTGCTTCGACTGTTTCTTGTGCAGTCACAGCAGAACGTCCACGTCTTGCAGCAAGCAGCGCAGCTTCATTTAGAATGTTGGCAAGATCAGCTCCAGAACAGCCCGGAGTACTTCTTGCGATCGCCATCAGGTCGACATTCGCATCCATTTTAATTTTTCTGGCATGCACTTTAAGGATATCAAAACGGCCTTTGACATCGGGCAATCCAATCATCACGCGACGGTCAAATCGACCTGGGCGTAAAAGGGCTTTATCCAGCACATCCGGACGGTTAGTCGCAGCCATCAAGATAACGCCTTCGTTCGTGTCAAAGCCGTCCATCTCAACAAGGAGCTGGTTCAGAGTCTGCTCACGCTCATCATGTCCCCCGCCCATTCCGGCGCCACGATGGCGACCGACGGCATCGATTTCATCGATGAAGATGATGCATGGGGCATTTTTCTTAGCTTGGTCAAAAAGGTCACGGATACGGCTTGCGCCGACACCGACAAACATCTCAACGAAATCAGAGCCTGAGATCGAAAAGAATGGACGATCAGCTTCACCAGCAACGGCTTTTGCAAGCAATGTTTTACCTGTTCCTGGAGGCCCGACACAGAGAACACCTTTTGGAATTCTTCCACCAAGTGATGTAAACTTCGAAGGATTTTTCAAAAACTCCACAATTTCTTGCAATTCTTCAATTGCCTCATCAACACCGGCGACATCCTTGAAAGTCACTTTTCCAGCGCCTTCCGGCAAGACTAAACGAGCAGGTGACTTGCCAAAGTTCATCGCATTACCGCCCATCCCCTTCATCTGTCTTGAAAAGAGGAAGTAAAGGACAAATAACACAAGTAGCACAGGTAGGAAGGTAAACAGATAGCTCAAGTAGTTTGGAGTCGGCTCTTCGCTCTTAAACGTTTTCTCTAAAACCGTATTAAGTGGCTGATCCGGAGCTTTGAACATCCCCCCTTCATTATGCGGGAAATTGTTCCACTCTTCTTTGGCGTTTTTAAACCACTGATTGAATAACTCATGATCTTGTTTTTCAAGAGCGCGAGTCGATAGTTCCTGATTATTGAAGAACCAAATCACGCTTGAGACAGCAAGACGAGCCTTATTGAGCTGCACTTCATTTTCTTCAAGCTGTGTTTCAAGGCGTGTAGAGGCTTCCAGTTCATCCTTGTACTGTCTAACGCTACGTAAATTGGCTAAACGAATGTGATCTTCCGGTGTATTTAACTGATTTGCAATCACTTGCAATTGTTCTAAAGTTTTTTGATCAATCGTCAGGCGATCTTTTGCAGATGCATTAGCTTCATTTGCTGCAGTCAATCTGTCATCGATCTCTTTCAATTGTTTTTTAATCTCTTCGCTTCCAACGCCTAATTTAGCTGACCTGAAATTACGAACTAACTCGGCAAGAGACTGGCTAAAGGCTTTCACTTGCTCATCTGTTGGTGCAGCCTTTAACTCAACGAATTTTTTATTCAAGTCAGAAAGGCTTGGAGATGCACCCTTAGATACTTCTTTGATCACAATACTGTTATCTTGACCGGCCTTATTATAAAGGTTGTCTACAACGACATATCCTTCAGCCGGAATCGGCATTCCTGTTATAGAAAGAAAGGACTTGGCAGCTTCTGTACTCTTTGTCCGATCATCTTCAAGTTCTTTATTCACCCGCTCAATTTCATTATGGGCTACTTGATTGGCGTTCAAGAGATCTAAATATTTAAACCGGTTTTTCCCTTCTTCAGTCAATGCGTTGCGAAATCTACCTGTGAACGTGACCAAATTGTCATTTAACGCAATTTTTCGGTTATCTTCAGGTTGCAAGAGCTGCAGGTTGACCAAATGCTCCAGCTGATAGCTGAAAGAAACCTTAGCAAATTTCGTCTCGATGTAATTTTGTAGCATGAATGCTAAAAAAAATGACGCCAGTAAAAACCAAACCACGCCGTTTGGAAAATTCTTTTTTAAATCGTTTTTCTTTTCGTCTGCCATGAGCCTATCTGGGGGAGTTGAAGGCCGCTTTCCACTCCTATAGAGCTGGGATAAGCCTTGTTAGTTTAGATTCATTTTAGCAAACGCATTATTCGAGGTAAAG
>CAZOAX010000273.1:0-3446 GCA_964577735.1 uncultured bacterium | reverse complement strand
CGGTGCCGGCGTCGTAGCCCATCGCCTTCGCCGCCGCGTACGTCGTGAGGAGGCTCACGACGCAGAGCACCAGCGTGAGGAGCGCCTGGGACGCGGCGTTCTTCTTCAGGCCCCGGAAGAACTGCGGACCGACCTTGTAGCCGGTGGCGAACAGGAACAGCGAGAAGAAGACGGTCTTGTCATCACCTATACTTACAAAGATAAGAACAAAAGACCCTCCATTAAACAGGTTTTAGATCAAGAGACGACAAGCTTTGTCTATGATGCTAAAGGGCGCTTAATTGAAACCTGGACCGACGGAAAAACCTTAAAAACTTTTGAGAAAGTAAATGGGTTTAATTTTTTAAATGCCCCGCTTGAGATCTGCAAAGGCATCGTGGATTTAAAAACCAATGAAGAAGTTTTAAAAGAAAAAACGTCCTTTGAATATGATGAAAAAGGGCGTCTAATTAAAGAAAATGGAAAGAGCTATCTATACGAAGGCAACACGCTAAAAGAAATTTCCTCATCTGATGCGCTTGTCGTTTTTTCTAAAAACAAGAAACATATCTATAGCGCAAACGAAGAAAAAATCCTCTACTATTCGGATCAAGGACGCCTCCTCCAAGAAGGTGACTTCCACTACACATACGATTCTTTAGGACAACTGATATCCAATGGGTTCACTTTCTACACTTACGATTGTTTTGGAAGGAAGATCACAGAAGAGACTCCGGAAGTACTTTCAAGTGACGATCGCCCCATCACCGGCATCACTCACTTCAACTATGACTGCCAGGACAGAGTAGTAGAAACAATTTTTCCTGATGGAACTTCTGAACAAACTGATTATAATGTACGTGGACAGCCCTACACCGGAAAAACCTATTACTTAAACGGTCGTCTTGAAAAAGAAACAGGCCCAGACAAAATCGCCCACGTTTACACTTATGATGCTCTTGGACGTGTCACTAATAAAACGGTGTTGAATCCGTTTGGTGAAATCCTCCGTTCTCAAGATAGTGTTTATGCTGGCAGTCAACTTGTTCAAGAATTCTTCTCCTCTGGACTCTCCTTGAATTACGTCTATGACACTCAAGGCAATTTAAGTGAAAGTTTCTGCCCTGAAACAGGCAGAAAAACGACCTATCATGAAGACCATCAGAAAGAGTACTACGAAAAAGACGCCTACATCGTAAAAGAAATTCCCAAGCCATCTGAAAAAACCGTTGATAATCCCCCTGTCACCTATGTGCAAAATTCAAGAGGACAAACAGTCCGTCAAAAAACAGTCAAGAATACTACCATCTTATACGACGCGTTAAATCGAGTAGAACAAATCACGACCCCTTCTTGTGAAAAACACTTTCGCTACGATTTTAACGGAAGAAAAATAAAAGAAAAATTGATCTCAGGAAACCTCACAGTGATCAATGTTTGGCATTACGACGCATCCGGCAATCTAATTGAACAGATCGAAGGCTGCGGATCACCTGTTGAAAAACGGACCCACTATCGCTATTCAGATTCAGGAAAACTTGAATCTCAAACTAATGGAGATGGAACCACTCTATTTTACACCTACGACCATGCAGGCCAGCTTCACTCCGTTTATTCTGACGATCATACGATCCACTATGAGCTAACCTATGATAATGGTCGTGCCACGCGCATACATGATCGAATAAACAATCTAGTATCAGAAAGAACCTACACCTTGGATGGTCAGGTTTTAACAGAAAAACTCAGCAATGGACTGACATTTGAAAACAGCTATGATCTGCTTGGAAGACGTACAGCTCTTATTATGCCTGATTTAACCGCTATCTACTACAATTCTGATGGAGAGATAATCCGAAATGGATCAACTTACACAGCGTCTCCCGATTCTTTGATGAGCATTGAAGAAGGTGACATTTACACCTTCGATGGCCTTGAAAATCTCTCTCAAAAAAACGATCGAGTCTTTTCTAGCAACGCCTTAAATCAGCTTTTCTCAAGCGAAGAGATCTTTGAATACGACTTGAATGGCAATCTGATAAAAAAAGTCTCCAACGGAGATACTTTTACTTTTTCCTACGATGCCTTTGGAAGAATGCGTCAAGTGACAAAAAATGATGAACTGATCCATGACTACATCTACGATCTTTATCATCGAAGATTGAGCGATAAAGGGTCTATCTTATTCCTTTACGATGGGAACTTGGAAATCGGACGTGCCGACGCAGACAAAAAAATTCAGGAACTACGCATTTTTGATCAAACCCAAAAAAAATGCATCGCATGCGAGATTGAAGGCACTCTTTACACAACTATTACTAACAAAATAGGCTCCATAACCTCTGTCGTCAATACGTCAACAAAAGAAGTCACCACTTTTAAATATAACACCTTTGGAGAACTCTTAAGTGACAATCTCTTTCCTTGGCTTTTTGCCGGTAAACGTTATGATCCTTTGACCGGTCTTATTCATTTTGGAAGACGCGATTATGACCCCGGCATTTGCCGGTTTATCACCCAAGATCCTCATGGATTTATCGATGGGCCGAATCGTTACGCCTATTGCCACAATGATCCGGTGAACCACTACGACACCTTCGGTCTGCAGACAGAACCCTTGGAAACACCTGGATTTTTTGACTACTTAAAAGAAAAATTCTGGGCTTTTTGCGAAAGCATTAAAAATGCCTTTTACACCCGACCAAGAGAAGTTTTTGAACACATGACAGGTCAAGGCTTCTTACTTTTGTCCGGGTATAATGCAACAAACACAAACAGAGGCTTTTATGGCAGCGGCGAACTGAACAATAAAGTGCGTGTCAGTTACATCAACGGAATCTTGACAGAAGAACACGGCCTCATGGATTCTGTTAAGGCACTCTCTGAATCACATGGAAATGTGAATATCCACTATGTCTATCGCCCGACAAAAGGATGGGTGCGTGATATTCTTTCAAGTCTTGCCGTCTCACTCGGGTATGTGTCAGAACAAGCCGAAATGCTTGCAACTTTGTGGAAAGAGATGATCGAAGACATGGGAGGCATCGACGGTGGAGGAAAAATTATCCATTACGCTCATAGTATTGGCGCAAAAGAGACCATGCGCGCACTTAGCCTGCTCACGAAAGAACAACAACAGCTCATCCATGTCTATGCGTTTGGATCGCCAAGTGTTGCTGTGGAAAACCCCAATTATCAGATCCGCCATTTTATCAGCATCCGGGATGGCGTTCCCCTGCTTGACCTCGTATCCTTCATACGTGCCTGTAATGGAGAAATCACAAATGTGGTCTTTACCGGAACTGCACTGGGAATCCCGCTTGTCGATCACCTGTTCCGCGATCAGACCTATCAGGATATCTGGAAATCGATGGGAAGGACCTTCACCGAATGGTATGGGTGCCTATGAGTTAGAGTCTGTCTTCAAAATGTGATCAGGCCGCTTTGCGGCTAGAAATCGCCGATAA
>CAZOAX010000272.1:0-3458 GCA_964577735.1 uncultured bacterium | reverse complement strand
ATTTGATACGCTTTCTGAACTCCAAATGTTGCATCGCGATATCAAGCTTGAAAACACGTTGTATAACATCACACCAATTGAAGATGATTATGATATTGAAGCCGTTATTTCAGATTTTGGGGGAGCCTGTTTTATATCCGATTTATTCAAAACCAATCCCTACCCCACTTATAAGGCGATTTTTGGCAATTGTACAAAGTGTAACATCTCTAGGCAAATAGCTGATGCCGTTCAAGTTAAACTTAATGAACTCGTCAAACACAAAACAGAAAGTGATGAGTACAAGAAAATTGTGACAGAGATAGAAGAGTTAATGGTGAAAAGTGATAAGTTCTCATTTGGCGTTTTGCTCTATCGACTTTGGGTGGGAGAGGATCCTCCTTTTTTATCCTACAAAAATAATGACTATTTTCAATTCGATAAAGGGCTCTTGAAATACGAGAAAGAGAAAGTAATGACTGATATCGGAGCAAAAGTTTTTAATGCATGCAGTGCACTTGAAGATGAAAAAGCAAACGGGATCATGAAACTAATTTTTGACTACCTGGAACTCGGCTTGAATGCGGATTAGCGCTTTTTGGATGTTCTCTCGGCTGCCAAAGGCGGTGAAGCGGATAAAGCCCTCACCGGCGGGGCCAAAGCCGGCTCCTGGCGTTGTAATGACATGGGCCTCTGCCATGAGCTCCTGAAAGACATCCCATGACTTCTTACCTTTAAAACGCACCCAAAGATACGGGGCGTTTTCTCCACCAAAAACCTCAAAGCCCTTGCTTTTAAGTCCGTGAGAGAGAATTTTTGCATTCTCCATGTAGTAATGGGTCATTTGCTTGATCTCTTCCCATCCCTTGTCCTCTAACGCAGCAGCACCGCCTATCTGGGCGATGTAGGAGGCTCCATTAAATAGGGTGGTGGTGAGGCGGTTCCAGTCGCTTTTTACAGAACTGCCATCTTCATATTTTAAAGCATCCGGAACGATAGTCCAGCCGAGGCGTATGCCAGTGAACCCGGCGAGCTTTGAAAAAGATCCGATCTCTATAGCAACTTCCTTAGCACCTTCAATTTCATAAATGGACTTTGGAAGATCGGGATCCTGAATGAAGTTTGCATAGGCTGCATCAAAAATAATGATGGAGTGGTTTTTCTTGGCAAAGTCGACAAGTGCTTTCAACAGCGATCTTGTTGCAACAGCACCTGTAGGGTTGTTAGGCGAGCAAAAATAGATCAGATCTGTTCGAGGCGTTGTTTTGAGATCGGGAAAGAAATTGTTTTCTGGTGTGCAAGGCAACGAAACGATTGTTTTTACGCCTTGGATCAAGCTGCCGTCTACGTAAACAGGGTAGGCCGGATCCTGGACTGCAATTGAAATATCATGCCCAAATAGCATCTGCAGCCTGCCGATATCGCACTTGGCACCATCTGAAATAAAAATTTCATCCGCATGGATACTCGAGCCATAAATTCTAGAAGCGACACGCTCTCTCAAGTCACCTATGCCTTTTTCTGGCCCATAGCCCACATAGCCGGCATCTGTTCCAAGTTTCAAAGAAGCCTTGGAAAGCGCATCAGCAATGGAATGCGGGATCTTAAGAGTCGTGTCGCCGATCCCTAAGCTAATTAAGGAAACATCCGGATTCTGCAGGAGGAATTCTTTCTTCCGTTTAAGAATTTCCGGAAAAAGGTAGCTTTGCTTGAGTTCTAAAAACGTGTCATTTCTTTTCATGAGCCACAATGTAGCACATGTCATGATGCTTAGCAAAAGTAAAAGTTAATACCTGAACAAGTCGAATGCGATCTTTTTCATTTTGTCTGATCTTAAAAGGACCACTCAAGTTCTTCTCTGAGCATGTCAAAGGAGTCAACCTTCTGATTTTCTCATTTAACACAGTCTTGTCTGCAATTTCAGCAAACAGCTCAGGCAGCTCTTCGATCTCTTTTGAAATCGGATGGCATTTCACTCTCACTCGGTCACGCACACAATCATTTCCTTGAGAGCAGATCACAAGCAGTTTAGAGCCATTTCCTGCAATTTTATCAATTTCGTCATCAGAAAGTGCAAGAAGCAGTTTTTCATAGCGACGATCTGCACTTGTCAAAAGAATGACATGCTCATCTGCTTTGACATCGTATTTGGCTCTTAGCCTATCAATAGCCGTTTCCTCATGCATGCCATAAACAACCCCAATCAGCATGCAAAAGACAATTGCAGTTATATATAAAAGTATTCTAAGTTTCATAGTGCAATAATTATGCCCTCCGCGCTGAATAATGTAAACGTTGAATACTTATGAAATATCTTCTTATCTGCCTAATTATTTGCATGAATCTTCATGCAAATAATCGCCTGCTACCTGGTCTATTATTTCCTTTAGAGCCAGCCATACCTGCAGACTTTGTCGCTCGTTCCCCGCGAGGCGATCAAAATCTCAATGATTGGGTCTATTGGGGGCGTGAAGAAGTGCTCAAATCGTACTTTGAAGATCCGAGTTCCATAAAAGAGCCCATCATACGGGTCAAGTTGAGCCGCACTACGACCCAAAAAGGTCCAAAACTTGAATTAAAAGAGATTAAGAATCTTAACCTGAAGTCAAAAAATAACCTGAAAGAAGTGGGGTATTTTGAAACCCATTGGGGCGATTATCCAGTGCTTGCTTTGAACTATCCATTGGGTGGCCATACCGTCCAATTTGCCTGGGTCGGTTTAAATGACCCAGAATCCGGAGGAGTGCTCATATTTAACCTTGTCAATGCCAATTCAAACGGCGAACAGCTTTGGGACAATCTAATCACTAAAACTAGTGTTAGTTAAAATCCCTTCATCATTTATTAACAAATCTTTTAAATTATAATTTTTTTAATAAATGTAAGTTGTATGTTATAATATCAGTAAAATGAAATCGGAGGTTCCTATGGGTAATGTATCAAGCGCTCAGTCAAAACAGCAGGATGATTATCCCAAAAGAGATGAAAAACCGAAAGCTACACATTCAGTAGTGGCTAACAAAAAGCCAGTAGTGGCCAATATAAAACCAGCTGTGGTTAGCAAAAAAAGTGAAAAGTTGAAAATTGAACCTACATTGAATGATCGAATTATATGTCTGACAGAGGAGCTTGCTGAAAATAGTAAAAATCTAGCTCAGGTTGACGCATTTTTTAAAAAGGAATTGAAAGAGATTAATGCTTCGACTGGCAATCAAGAGATTCAAGAGAGTTTAATCAAGTTAAAAGATAAGCTTAATGAAAAATTCGAAACTAAAGAATCCCACGCACTAGCATTTCAAATTCAATGTACCGCGCAGAGTTTGAGTCCTTTTCAGATGGAAAAGTTGCCCCCGGATATGCAAAAACGTCTTTATTCTGAAATGGGACTGGATGCTTTTAATGATCTTTTAGTTTCAAAAGACACTGCAAAAACGATATCAGAAGTTAAAAAAGAATGGATAAATGCGAATCATGTTTCT
>CAZOAX010000271.1:0-3475 GCA_964577735.1 uncultured bacterium | reverse complement strand
GTACAATTCCACACAAGCTTTCGTTGGGGACATCACCTTTATCGATAATGACTTTGACTCGAAAACCGGCCAAATCTTCATTCGGGGAAAAATCCCAAATCCTGATCTCCTGTTACGTCCGGGTCAACTTGTCCAGATCAACGTCCCCATCGAGACGAAAAAAGACGCCCTGACCATTCCGGAAAAAGCTGTCAAACACAATGCAAACGGCCCCTATGTTTATCTTCTTGGAAGCGATGGCAAGGCAGAAATGCGCAAAGTCTTACTTGGCGAGGAAGTGGGCAAACAGGTCATCATCCTGGATGGAGTGCAAGATACAGATGTAGTGATCACAGAAGGACATCTTCGCCTCTATCCTGGCGTCAAAGTGGAAGTCCGATGAATTTATCCAGCCCCTTCATTAAACGCTCTGTCATGACTGTCTTAGTCTTTTTGACACTGGCCTTAAGTGGTATGCTCGCATTCTTTGCACTCCCGATCAACGATGTGCCGACAGTTGAAAAACCTGTGATCTCCATCACAACCGCTTTTCCTGGAGCCAATTCCCAGACCGTCTTAAATCAAGTCACACACCCTCTTGAAAAAGAACTCTTGCAAGTGAAAGGGCTGCATGAAATTGATTCCTATAGTTTTGCCGGCTTGTCTGATATCACGCTTTCTTTTGAGCTTTCAGCCAATATGGATGAATCGTTGAGGGCTGTTCAAGCAGCAATCACGCGCATAGAGCCAAGCCTGCCGGATCAAATCGAACGCCCTTCCTTTCAAATGCAGGAAATGGGAAATGAATCGATTTTATACATTCTCCTAAGCTCTGAAAGCACCGAAAAAAAGGAGCTTGAATCCTATGCTGAATCGTTCATCATTCCCCCTTTGAGTCATATTGAAGGTGTTGCAAAAGTCAAACCTTTTGGAACTACAGCCTCTTTATGGCTGCGTTTAAATCCAGAAATCATGGCAGCAAGACAGATAGGTTTTAATCAGGTGATCGAAACCCTTAAAGCCCATCTTGCTGAAAAGCCGCTCGGGAGTATCCGATCAGGCAATAAGACCCTGATGCTTGAGCTTACCGGTATCGAAGAAAATGAAAAAACGTTAAATGATCTCTTGATCAAAGACTCCTCCCTTCGGATAAAAGATATCGGAGAGGTATCCTCCCGCTCACCCGAAAACAGACAGGTTTATTTTGTGAACGGAGAAAAAACCGTTCCCAGCCTCCTTTTTGGGATCCAGAAAATCCGAGGTGGGAACACGGTCGGGATTGCCAAAAACGTAGAAAAAACCCTCGCTGAACTGAACAAAAACCTGCCTCCATCCTTCCATTTGAATTTATGGTTCAATAAAGCCATCTGGATTGAAAGTGCGATCCATGAAGTGGAATGGTCTTTATTGCTTTCAAGCATTCTCGTTGTTCTTGTGATCTATTTCAGCTTAGGAAGGTGGACAGAAGCGCTCATTCCAAGTATTGCCCTCCCCTTATCGTTGCTTGGCACTTTCGGCATTATGTACCTGGCCGGTTTTAGTCTGGATCTGCTATCTTTACTGGCCTTAACGCTTTCTGTTGGATTTGTGGTCGATGATGCGATCGTCGTCGTTGAAAACATCGTTCGTCACCAGGAAAATGGCGCATCCCCATTAGAAGCGAGCTTAAAAGGCAGCCGCGAGATAGGCTTTACCATCCTTTCAATGACCCTTTCGCTTGTAGCCGTGTTTATTCCGCTCTTATTTATGGGAGGAATGAACGGCAGACTCCTCCGCGAGTTCAGCATTACGCTCTCCTCTGCAATCCTGGTATCTGGATTTATTTCACTTACCTTGACCCCCTTTCTTTGTAGCCGCTTTTCAAAATCAGCCCACAAATCCTCGCGTTTAGCATCATTCAATGGTTATGGAAAATTGCTAAAGGCTTGCCTCAACAGACCTCTCCCGATCTTTTTAAGTGCACTTGGATTATGCGCTTTAGCATCCTTTCTATTCTTGAAACTTCCGATCAATTTAGTCCCCGATGAGGATCGCGGAGTCTTGATCGCAGCCGTCAATCTTCCTCAAGGTGTCACATCAAGTGAAGCCGATCACTTCCAAAACACCTTGAACAAGATCGCTCTTGAAAATACAAACATCGATAATTTCCTAAGCATCAATCTCGATGGAAGAATCCTCCTCTTGATGCGGCTAAAACAGGAAAGACAGCCGGAACCTGTTATTATCAAATCTTTGCAGAATGCATTGAATCAAGTCCCCGGCACCTACGCATCCGTAAGTGGTTATCAAATGATCCATCTGGATTTTGATCTTGGATCTGCCGGCCGTTATAAATATGTCATCCAAGGCAATGATTTTAAAACACTTGATAAAGGCGCAGAGCAACTTGTCCAAGCCTTGCGAAGCCATCCCGATTTTACTTCAGCAAAAGCCGGTAGATCCAATGAGACCCCCACACTTGAAATTGCCATCAATGAAAACCTTGCCAGTCGTTATGGATTAACGAAACAGCAAATTCAGGAAACCTTTGGTCACGCCTACGGGAAAAGCCCCATCGGACACATATTGAAAGGCAAAAATAAAACACCCCTTTATATGGAACTTAAATCAGGTGATCATGCCCTTCCCAAGCTATTTTTGACCAATAAATCCGGCACGCCTTTACCTTTGAAAATGTTTGCCTCTTGGAAGGAAAAAGCCGGCACAGCCTCGCTTCATCATCTCGACCATCTTCCAGCAGAAACCATCCGCTTTACCCTTAAAGACGGCGTTTCACCGAGTACCGGAATGGCCACTATGGAAACGATCGCAAAAGAAACTCTTCCTCCTGAGCTGTCCGGAAAATTCTCAGGTGCAGCTGAAGCAATCTCATCAAGCCAAAAATCCTGGATCTATCTTCTGCTCGCAGCCTGCCTTGCCATGTACCTTGTACTTGGCATCCTCTATGAAAGCTTCATTCATCCCCTGACAATCTTATCCTCGATCCCTTTTGCAGGCCTTGGAGGTGCGATCACGCTATTCATCTTCAATGAACCCCTTTCCCTTTTCAGTGCGGTCGGCTTCCTGCTCCTCATCGGGATTGTCAAAAAGAATGGGATCATGATCGTTGACTATGCCCTTGAAAGGCAAAAAGAAGGCATGACCTCCAAAGAAGCTATCTATGAAGGATGTCTTGTCCGGTTCCGTCCCATCATGATGACCACCTTTGCGGCCGTCATGGGCGCCCTCCCGCTTGCCATCGGCTTTGGCGAAAGTGCCAAGCTCCACCGTGGACTTGGTCTTGTGATCGTCGGTGGCCTGATCTTCTCACAAGCCCTTACCCTTTTCATCACTCCGATCCTCTACCTCTACTTCGAAAAACTCCGCCAACTCACCACCAAAAAACAACCCCTGCCTTAGAAAAGAAAAATTAAACGCTCGTGATCACCTGCGGCGCTCACTAAAGGCGCAGAGACGCAAAGCCTTCGGCTATACCAAGTATGGTAGATTACATGCC
>CAZOAX010000270.1:0-3475 GCA_964577735.1 uncultured bacterium | reverse complement strand
TGGTATTTCTCCCTTTATCTTACATATATATTGACGAGAAATAAAGAGATAGGTCAAAATGTCTGGGTAATGGCGGCTGTAGCTCAGTTGGTTAGAGCGTTGGTTTGTGGTACCAAATGTCGCGGGTTCGAATCCCGTCGGTCGCCCTTCTTTTTCACCTCAGTAAATCATGACAAGTTGGGAAGCATTATTACTCGGTATTGTCCAAGGCTTAACTGAGTTCCTCCCCGTCAGCTCTTCCGGCCATCTGATTTTAGTTGAATATCTATTGGGTCTTAAGAACTTAAGTCAATATGTCCTATTTGATCTTGTCTGTCATATCGGAACCCTTGGAGCAATTTCTGTTGTTCTGAGGAAAGAAATTCAAGAAACGTTAAGAGATTCACAAAGAATCAAACAGCTACTTATTGCGCTGATCCCCCTTTTTTTTCTGGTTCCTTTCACAAAAAAAATTAAAGGAGTCTTCGATCACCCCGAATGGCTCGGATACGGCTTTCTTTTGACGGCCTTCATTTTATTTTTAGGGACTTACTTGGCAGGCAAACCCAAGCGCGCATCCGAAACTAGCCTCAAATCAGCTTTTTATATTGGAATTGCGCAAAGCTTTGCTATTCTCCCCGGCGTCTCACGTAGCGGGACCACCATTTCAGCTGCAAGACTGCTCAGCTGGAGCCCTTATCAAGCAGTCGTATTTTCCTTTCTTTTAAGCATCCCCACCATTTTAGGTGGCATGGTCCTCGAGGTTATTAAACTCAACAATACTCAGGAAGCCTTGCCAGACGTCTCTTTACTTGCATACTTCTCTGGATTTCTAAGTTCTCTTATCGTAGGCTATTTTTCTCTTCAGCTATTGATCCGAATCGTTGGAACAGCTAAATTCCAATTTTTCAGCTGGTACCTGACCGGCCTTGGATTATTAGTGATTTACCTTTTTAGCTAGAGAACGATTAGTGGCCAAAAAAAAGACAAACAAAGCACCTAAAGCAAAACCAAGACAACCGCTCACACCTGAAGTAAAAGGATTGATCCTGTTTGCTATCGCAGTCATTTCCTTTATCAGCCTTCTGAGCTTCTCCCAAGGGCATGAAACACATAACCTCCTTGGCATTATGGGCCTGAGCACAGGCCTGCTCCTGCATGCACTCCTTGGAATCTCAAGCTATACACTATGCTTATTTATTGGTTGGATCGGATGGAGGCTGCTATTCAAAAAACCTGTGAATTTCATCCTTTTGAAATCCTTATACGTCTTTGCATTTATTTTCTCGACCAACATGCTCTTAAGTGTTCTGGAAACAGCGCAACCGCAATATTCTGATACACTTCTTCATTTTTTTTATCCTGTATTTCGTGATACCCGCAACCACTATCATTTAGGTGGCGCCCCATTTTTTTATCTCTATCATGATCTACCTTATCTGAATCTGGAGCATCTTTTGAATTGGCTCGGAGTCGCAAGCTTATTCACTGTCATCTGGGTAGGAAGTCTATTATTTCTAACTAAGATCTCTCTTTTAGATTGGTATCAAAAGGTCAAAGCTGCGATCCCAACAGAAATTCCACTTCCCGCCATGCCTAGAATGCCGTCCCCATCTCCTAAACCTATTTTTAAAGCAGAAGAAGACACTGATCTCATGCGTTACGTGAAATTACGCATGCCAAAACAAGGCCAACCAAGTGCCCCTGAGCAGATGGCCATCCAGCCGGACCCTCAACCGAAAACACGCCCATCGCTTTCCAAAAAAGAAATAAAAACGGAAGAAGCTCCGAAACAAACAGAAACCCCAGCACCTGTTGAAACGCCCGTAAATCTCTCCTCTTACCACATTCCGCAAGCTTCGCTTTTGAGTAATGCTAAAAAAATTGATCAAACTAACTTAAAGCAAAATCTGAAACGACAAGCAGAAGTCCTGGAAGAAACCCTCATGAGCTTTGGCATAGAAGCAAAAGTAGGTCAAATCAATTGCGGACCAACTATCACCTCTTTTGAAGTGCATCCTGCAATTGGCGTCAAGGTTCAAAAGATCAAAACACTTGAAAGCGACATTGCTCTGAACATGGAAGCCAAATCGATCCGGATCATTGCTCCCATTCCAGGGAAGGCGGCTGTCGGGATCGAAGTACCGAATGCTGTCGCACAGGAAGTTGGATTTAAAGACATGTTGATCGCCTATCAGCAGGGTCAACAGAAGTATAAAATTCCTCTCCTGCTTGGGAAGGCTGTCAACGGCGATTATGTGATCAGCGATCTCACCAAATGGCCTCACTGCATTATTGCAGGGGCAACAGGCTCTGGTAAATCTGTCTGTATCAATACTATTATTATGTCGATCCTGCTCAATGCACGACCTGACGAGGTCAAGCTATTAATGGTAGACCCGAAAAAAGTCGAACTCACAGCCTATTCTAAACTCCCTCACATGCTAGCACCAGTGATCACAGAGCCACGGGATGCTTGTGCTGCCCTAAACTGGCTTGTGCGAGAGATGGAAAAACGGTATGAGATCCTCAAACGAACAGGTGTCAGAAATATCGAAGCCTTCAATACGCGCAAAATCGATGTAGAACATGAAAAAACGCTTGAAATGGAGATCCCGGAAAAGCTCCCTTACTACGTCGGAATCATCGATGAGCTTGCCGACTTGATGATGGTCTCAAGTAGCGATATCGAAACTCCGATTGCCCGAATTGCCCAAATGGCACGCGCTGTCGGCATCCACTTGATCCTTGCAACGCAACGCCCTTCCCGTGAAGTCATTACAGGCCTGATCAAGGCTAACTTCCCAACGCGCATTTCCTTCAAAGTGGCAAGCCGGATCAATAGCCAGATCGTCCTGGATGAAACTGGGGCAGAATCGTTGCTTGGAAATGGAGACATGCTATTTCTCCCACCTGGATCATCACACCTGCTACGCGCACAAGCGGCTTACATACGCGATGAAGATATCTCGGCTATTATTGAAGAGATTGCAAAACAAGCACCACCAAACTATATCATCCAATCCTTCAAGCAGCATGAATTTTCTGATTCCAGCACTGATATGGGCTCTGACGAACCTGAAGATCCCCTTTACTTCCAGGCGATGGAAGTGATCCTCAGCACAGGAAATGCATCGACAACATTCCTTCAAAGAAAAATGAAAGTCGGGTATGCTAGGGCCGCAAGTTTGATCGACGCTCTTGAAGCTAATGGAGTTGTCGGTCCTGCCGAGGGTGCTAAACCAAGGCGGATCCTTGCTCCCTTACGAAAACTGAAAAACGATGACCAGCCCGATCTATTGGATCGACTTGAAGAAGAAGAATTATGAAAGGTTTCTGTCCCCTTGCCTCCGGTTCCAAAGGAAATTGTATTTTTCTTGGAACTGAACAAACCAAGATCCTGATCGATGCCGGGATCGGCATCCGTGCGCTTTTAAGCAAACTTGCAGAGATCAATGTCGACATCTCAGAAATTGATGCTGTCCTGGTCACGCAT
>CAZOAX010000269.1:0-3478 GCA_964577735.1 uncultured bacterium | reverse complement strand
CTGAGAGGGTTGCCGAGGTTGCAGCCCGTTTTACTTTGGACGCGATGCCGGGTAAACAGATGAGTATTGATGCCGACTTAAGAGCCGGCTTAATGTATGCAAACCAAGCCCGTGAAAAACGCCTTATAGTTCAAAAAGAAAGTCAGCTTTATGGTGCCATGGACGGTGCGATGAAGTTCGTTAAGGGGGATGCGATCGCGGGTATCGTGATTACACTCATTAACATCGTCGGGGGTATCACCATCGGGGTTGCCATGCTTGGAATGACAGCCGCTGAGTCAGCCTCAACCTACTCCCTTCTATCCATTGGTGAAGGTCTTGTCTCTCAAATCCCGGCGCTTTTGATCTCTATCACAGCCGGTATCGTTACCACTCGCGTTTCCACCGATAAAACCGAATCCAACCTCGGTAGTGAAATTTCAGGGCAAATGCTTAAACAGCCAAAAGCGCTGTTAATTGCAGCCGGTATTTTGATGGCGATGGGCCTTCTCCCTGGCTTTCCTCTCCCTCCCTTTCTTATCCTTGCCTCTGCCCTTGGCGTAATCAGCTACGCGCTTTGGACTAATGATACACAAGTCTTGGATGCCGCATCCGGGATCTCAAGCGCAAGTGGCGTCACTACATCAAGCATGGATACCGGCGTTAAAGGACATAAAGTTATATCAGGCGGTGGAATAGATAGTTACGCCTTGACCCTTCCAGTCGTTCTGGAATGTGGTAAAGGGATCAGCGGTGAAATTCAAAAGTCTCCGAAAGGACAAGGGTTTATCGACCAAATGATCCCAAGGATGAGACAGGCTCTTTACTCCGATCTTGGTGTTAGATTCCCGGGCGTTCACGTCAGAACTGACTCCCCTCTCTTAGACGCAGATGAGTACTCCATTCACTTGAATGAAGTGCCGATCGTACGAGGAAAGGTTCTTGAAGGCTACCTTCTAACAAACGAATCTGAAGAGAATCTAAAACGGTACAACCTCCCCTATACTACCTACAAAAACTCCCTCGGGATGCCTTCCATTTGGATTGAAAGCAAGCATAAGGACTTGCTTGAAAAAGCCGGGATCAAGTTTTGGAATTCTCTCGAAGTACTTATTCTGCACATCTCCTACTTCTTCCGTCATTACGCCAATGAGTTTGTGGGCATTCAGGAAGTGAAATCCATGCTCGAATTCGTGGAAAAATCCTTCCCGGACCTTGTTAAAGAAGTGACCCGATTGATCCCCCTCCAAAAAATGACCGATATTTTTAAAAGGCTCATTCAAGAGCAGGTCTCCATTAAAGACCTCCGCACTGTCCTGGAGTCTCTTTCAGAATGGGCCCAAACAGAAAAAGATACGGTTCTTTTGACTGAGTATGTCCGTTCATCCTTAAAAAGGTATATCAGCTATAAGTACTCTCTTGGTCAATCGGTACTTTCAGTTTATATCCTGGACCCTGAAATTGAAGATATGGTACGCGGAGCTATCAAGCAGACTTCTGCAGGCTCCTATCTTGCGCTTGACCCTGATTCTGTGCAATTGATCCTCCAAGGCGTAAGATCCGTTGTGGCACCCCCTCCTCCCGGAGGTCAACCACCTGTCATTTTGACAGCTATCGACGTCAGACGATTTGTCAGAAAGCTGATCGAAATGGAATTTACTGATATTTCTGTTGTCTCGTATCAGGAAATTGTTCCAGAAATCAGAATCCAACCTCTTGGGAGGATTCAGATATCATAAGGTAGGGCATTATTATGGCAAGCGTCGGACCCAACGTAAATAGTGATAATGTCAATGTCACTATACAAGCAATGCAAGACACTCAGAAAGATGAAATGCAAGAACTGCGTGCAGAACAGCGCAGTTCAGAAGCAAGCATCCAAGAAGGCTTTAAAGAAGCGGTCCCTTTAAATGCCGCACTAAGAAAAACCAATCTGAAGCTTGCAGATCATCGGGGAAGAGTTAAAGGATCTCTTGAGGCAGGGGAAAAACCCTCCCAGCTTCTGCCTGTTGCCGCTCTTAAGGATATGGCTGGCCAGTTCCAAAGAAGAAACCCCGAACTCAAAGCCGATACCCTTGTCTTACTTGCCCAGACCATACAACCCGAAGACACAAAAGAAGAGCTCATAAGAAAAATTGCAGACTTCTATCCCGATGTTTCCTTAAGAGATGAAGCCCTGGAATACTTGCTTGAAGTCACTTCCGGAGAGCTTGCAAGAAAACTTGGCGAAATCAAAGCAGAGCTCAACGAGAGTTACGGCAGGGAAATTGCTGCCGGGCGCAATATCCATATTCAGGCAAGAGAAGCTGCTTCTAAAGAGCTCGGAACCCCTACCTCCATGCGCGACATGTACCGCGATGTAACAGGGAACCCTCGTGATGCCCCCGCTCTTTTTGATGAACTAGCTGCCAAATATGGTTATAAAGAACTTAAAACAGTCGTCGACTTTCTTCTCCATTCGATGGGGGCTGACATGAACTCAAAAGGCCCTTCCATTGAAAGAGCGGAACTGCAGCGTCTATTCTCTGAAGTGCGAAATATGCAAGCGATACTCGGTGTCTATCGATTTTTTAATAGCCGCATGAAACTCACGCAATATTTATTTGAAGAAAGCAACTTGCAAAGTCCCCCTGAATTGAATTTTGAATCCATGGCAAAGGCATTCATGGGTCTTGCCGGGGAACGGTACCCCTCTGCCGACAAGGTGCATCAAAAAGCCGCTGCACTTGGCCTTGAGACCTCCAATGTCGCCGGAAAAATCATCACATTTTCTCAATTTCGCGATGCCGTCCGGGAAGTGGCTCTTGGAAAAGTCTATAAAACCGTTCAGCACCGGGATGATCTTTATCTGGCTATCCTGGAAGCCCTTGAGGATCTGGAAGATGAAATGGAAAACATCCTGGACACAGAAGATGATATGGATATCGATGAACCTGAAGAAAATAAGGCATAAACTATGGTTACAGATTCATTCGGCCAACTACTTGAAGAAATGGCAAAGCTCTTGAACATCCCCAAGCTTGAACCTGATCGCAACAATTCTTGCCTGATCAAATTCCCAAAAGGCCCCTCCATCCAATTTGAAATCGAAAAATCGGGAAATCAATTTCTGATTGCATGTGATCTTGGAGAAATTCCAGCTGGCCCCTACCGTGAAAATGTATTTAGAGAAGCCTTAAAATACAATGGAAGGCCTTATCCCCATGTCTGTCAATTTGCTTACAGCAAACAGACCAATAAGCTCATCATGACCCACCTTCTGCCTCTTTCAAACCTGCGAGGAGAACAAGTCATTGACGCCCTTACTCCTTTCCAAGCCCTTGCCGGTCAATGGGCAGAAGCGCTTGCCCGAGGAGAAGTCCCCACCTCAGAGGGTCTTTTTCAATCCGGCGGAGCAAAACCATTTGGCATGAAGTAACTCCCCTTAACAAGGTAAGTTCCCTTAATTCAACACAGAGGCACAGACTCGACTTTAGCATTTTTTATGCACTAGTCATCC
>CAZOAX010000268.1:0-3484 GCA_964577735.1 uncultured bacterium | reverse complement strand
TGAGGCTGTCCAGATCATGAAGAACATCATTAGAGAAGCTGAAAGCGATTTTAACTATCATTTATTCTTGTCTCAGTACGCTCAATCAGTTTATCCGGATGTACCGTCTGCTGTCACTTTGGCAACTGTTAAAACGGCCTATAGCTCCAATGCTAAATGCATTCTTGTATTTACAAGCAAGGGGGGGACGGCCAGGTTGATCTCCCGTTTGCGGCCTCAAATGCCGATTGTCGCATTAACAAGCAACCAGAAAAGCTTCAATCAACTCGCTATAGAATGGGGTGTAATTCCCTTTATTGGCAAAAACACAACCAATACAGCCGATGCCTTTAAAGAGATTAGCCGGCATTGTCTGCATAGGAAATTTGTCAATGTGGGTGACTTAGTTGTGATTGCAGCTGGCTCTCCTTTTGGGGTAACTGGATCCACAAATCAGATGCTTGTCGATACGATCGGAGATGTCTTATAGAACTATCCCAATGGTTATTTCTAAAACTATTGGCCCTGACCTATTTTTTTGCGTTCTATTCCCTTTATGGCCAAGTCATTGGCCTCTTCGGAAAAAACGGAATTCAACCGGTTTTAAGCGATTTCAAGCTGAAATCCGCGGCAAGCCTAGGCATAGCAGTGAGCATTCTTGCCTTTGTTGGCATTGCGCAGCCTCTATGCTTACTTATAGCCTTTTTACTGTATTTGCTTTTTTATCATGAGGGATACCCGTTCCTATCTTTCCAATGGGATGCACTACTTGTTGAGACCGGATTTATCGCATTTTTCTACAGCTTGGTATCGCCTCCGCCGGTCATGCTGCAAATCGCGCTTTGGATGCTTTTATTTCGCCTCATCCTCTCCTCCGGTATAGTTAAATGGCGCTCAGGATGCCCAAGTTGGCATAGTTTTTGTGCCATGGACTACCATTTTGAAACCCAGCCGCTTCCGAACTTCGGTGGCTTTCTTGCCTTCCAATGGGTCAAAAAGTTTTCCAGGATCTCTGTCTACATCGTTTTCTTTTTTGAAATTCTCGTGCCCTTCCTATTCTTTGGAACACCCCTAATGCGCCTGATAGGCGCCGGCCTTTCCATATTCTTTCAGCTGGCCATCATGGCAACCGGAAATTATGCCTTTTTCAACATATTGACCATTGCCTTATGCATCCCACTAATCGGGGAGATGCATCCAGTTTCAGACTCCATCCCTCTCAATATTGTAGGCACTCTATTTTTGCTCTATGGCTGCTTAATCCTAGTCAAGCAGTTCCTTGTTCCGAGATTGAACTTCTATGGTCTTAAACAGCTTAGAAATTACGGATTATTGAATACTTATGGCCTCTTTGCTTACATGACAACGATCAGGGATGAAATCATCGTAGAGGGGAGTCTAGATGGAAAAGAGTGGAAAGAGTATGTCTTTAAATATAAACCTGGACTCAAGTCAGAAGGTGTAAAACAGATCGCCCCTTTTCATCCCAGGCTTGACTGGCAAATGTGGTTTGCAGCGCTCGGGGATTATCGATCGCATATTTGGTTTCAAAACTTCGTTGCCAAACTGCTTCAGAATTCTAAGGACGTCTTGAGCCTGCTTAAAGAAAATCCCTTTCCCGATTCACCACCCAAGTACGTTCGGGCAGAACGTTATCGATTTACCTTTTGCTCATTTGAAGAATGGCGTAAAACAGGGAAATACTGGAATAAGCAATATGTTGGAAAGTATTATGACAGGTGAGTGGCCCGCATTTTTAGTCCTTTTTCTTTTTATTTTCATTCACCTGTTTGCCAATAAAGCAGACGTGCTCGGCTGGGTTTGGCATGCGCGGTTTCTCTCCTTTGCAGCCGGCATCTCTTTTGCCTATGTCTTCATTGATCTTCTTCCCACCCTTGAAAAAGGGCAACCCATCTTGAAAAAGGCCATCGACCCACTCGTGCCCTACCTCGACCGCCATTCCTATCTGATCGCCCTCATGGGATTCTTATTCTTCTACGGAGTCCAAGGCGTCAAAGGTTCATCGATCTATGCTTCTCTTGCCGCATTTTCACTCTTTAACTTCTTTATCGGAGCAAGCCTCTCTGACGTAAATAATCCCGACATTCAGCCCTTGACACTCTTTGCCATCGCCATCGGCCTGCATTACTTCATCCACGATCATAACATACGGGAAACCAACGAAGCACTCTATGATCAATACGGGCGCTATATCCTCGTCCTCGCACTCATCCTAGGCTGGCTCGTCGGCTACTTTTTCATCATCCCAGTCGCCCTCATTGACCTAGTGGTCGCCTTCATCGCCGGCGGTGTCCTTCTCAATGTCATGCACTATGAACTGCCCAAACGGGAGCCCGGCACCTACAAGTACTTCCTCCTCGGCTCTGTCCTTTACACAATCATACTCCTACAACTAAAGGCCTGAATATGTACGAGCATAAAAAACAACCCATCGTAAGCAAAAACGAATTTTACCTCCGCTTACTCAAACACTTCGGTTTTGCAATTCTTCTTATTGCTATTTCCTTATTGATCGGGATGTGCGGATATCATTATTTAGGCGAACTTTCCTGGATCGATGCCTTTGTCGATGCGTCGATGATCCTGTCAGGAATGGGACCTGTATCGCCACTAGCAAACCATGCAGTCAAGCTCTTTGCCGGTTTTTATGCCATCTATAGCGGACTGCTCTTTATCTCCCTCATTGCGATTATTCTTATCCCCATCGTCCATCGGATCCTCCACAAGTTCCACATCCCCTCAGATAAGTAAAAAATTAAACGCTCGTGCGCGCGTTCCGCGCTCACTAAAGGCGCAAAGACGCAGAGCCTTCGGATGTAAGGAGCTTCTTTTTTCCAGAAGAAAGTTCCTTTCTTCTGGACAGCCGTTTATGCGCTCGCAAGCGAGCGCATAAAGTCTAACTCGAATAATTAAAAGATTTGTGTAGCCGAAGGCTTTGCGTCTTTGCGCCTTTAGTGCGCACCGGAGGTGAGCACGAGCGTTTAATTTTTACAGTAAGTCTTCAATGGACAGGTTACCGGGCAAATCTCGCTTTTCCCCATCCCACTTGGTTAGGGTATCGACAACAAGAGTTCTTTCTTCAGAATCATTCACATGATAGGGGATGTTTCCATCCTTGCTGATGGCTGCCAGCACTTCATCAAGCCGGATTTTTTCCGGTGGAGCTGACGGAATGAATCCATTTCCCCCCTGAATAAGCAGCCCATTGTCCTGAAAGCAGCTAAAGATTTCTTCGCAGATGAAAAGATTCAGTGAAAGTTTATCGGCTAATACTTGAGGCGTTATCGGTGGTTCTCTATTTAAATAAGCCTTGCAGCAAGTTAAAAAAGCCAATAAATAAACTTCTCTCTTGGAACTTGCCACAGGGCCTTTTTCTCTTAAGACTGCGATTTGTTTTGCAAATTCAGCGCCTGCAAGGACGATCAGCCAGCTGATTTGCAACCAAATTAAAAACAAGGGAATGGCAGCCAAGCTTCCGTAGATA
>CAZOAX010000267.1:0-3508 GCA_964577735.1 uncultured bacterium | reverse complement strand
GCAGCCAGATCCGTAATTATGTTTTTCAGCCCTACAGACTTGTCAAAGATACCAGAACAAAAGTAGAGTCAGGAAATGTACAAGCTGTCATGGACGGCGAAATAGATGAATTTGTGAATGCATATTTAAAGGAGTTCAGTAAATGAGCGAAAATCCCCCGGCACAAATCCGTTTTACTGAAGTGAGTGACGGAAAATATCTTAAGGAATGGCTTGAGGATGACGGCGTTAACCGCTGGTTTCCCATGCACGACGCTCCTGAAATTGAAGATGCCGTCGGAAGATGGGTAGGCTTCAGCCGTTACCGTTGCAGCTTAACCGCTGTTGTCGACGGACTTCCAGTAGGGATCGCGACACTTTACCTTCAACCCTATCGCAAACTCGCTCACCAGTGTGAATTTGGGATTATTGTAGCTCCAAACTCACGTAATAAAGGGATTGGAAACTTTCTTTTGGAGCAGCTTGAAAAACTGGCAAAAGAGACCTTTAAAATTGAACTGATACATCTGCAAGTTTATCAAGACAATCCTGCCAAACACCTTTACGAAAGACGTGGATACCGTGCTTTTGGCGAACAAGGCAAATGGATCAAAGAGATCAATGGAACCTACACCGGTCGCACATTCATGGAAAAATTTTTGATATAAAATGACAAAAAATACACATAACACGATTCAGGCCAGCCTTGAAAAAGGATCTGATAGTAAAATACAGCTCAAGATCAACAATAACCGATCAACCATGTTAAGCGTTAAGTGGGAACCTGATTGCACAAAAGTTTCTCTGCACCAGATGTTTTTGAATGCTCCCAAAAACATCATGCAAGACCTTGCCTGCTATGTCAGACAGGAACAAGAAAACATCTCGTCGGTCGTTAAGGAGTTTATTGAAGACGGCCTTAAGAACCTGGATTATTCCCATGAGCTGGATAAGAGCAAGCTCTGTACAAACGGCCATGTTCACAATTTGCAAAAGACGCTCGACAAACTCAATCGGGAATATTTTGATCAAAAACTGAATCTTTTTATTACTTGGTTTGGAAAACCCTCTCTTCGCAGTAAATCAAGCTTGACATTCGGCCTTTACCACGACCCCTTGCGCTTGATCAAGATCAACCGTTTGCTAGACAGCCCTTCATTTCCAAGCTATATTGTCGAATATGTTGTCTACCATGAAATGCTTCATCACGTATGCCCTTCCTATTACGAAAATGGGGTCCACAAGGTCCATACAAGAGAATTTAAAGAGCGGGAATTGAAATTTAAACATTATACGCTAGCCCAAAATTGGCTTGAAGAACATACTGAACATCTATTTAGCTAAGGAATTGTTATGGCAGGACACAGTAAATGGGCCAATATCAAGCACCGCAAAGAAAGAGCGGATGCAAAAAAAGGGAAAGTCTTCTCCCGTATGGCAAAAGAAGTCATTAGTGCAGTCAAAGTCGGCGGACCTGATCCTAAATCCAATCCCCGTCTTAGACTTGCGATCGCAAACGCGAAAAATGCCAATGTTCCGAACGACATTATCGACAGGAACATTAAAAAAGCATCCAGTCAGGATCAAGCCGATTTTATCGAGATGACCTATGAGCTCTACGGCCATGGTGGCGTAGGCATTCTTGCCGACGTGATGACCGATAACAAGAACCGGATCTCCTCTGATATGCGGATTGCGACCAATAAGCGCGGCGGATCTGTCGCTATGCCAGGTTCTGTTGCTTTCAATTTTGATAAAAAAGGGATCATCCAGGTTCAGAAGAAAAACGCCAAGGAAGATGAACTATTCATGCTCTCCTCTGAGGCTGGTGCTGAAGACTTTGAAGATGCCGATGAAATGTTCATGGTGATCACAACGCCTGAAAACCTCATGAAAGTACGTGAGGCGATCACTACAGCTGGAATCCCTGTCGACCAAGCCGAATTCCAAATGGTCCCAAAATCCAATATCACTGTGGATGAAGAGACCATGAAAGCAAACCTTGCCCTGATCGAATGGCTTGAAGAACTTGACGATGTCGATGTCGTCTATCACAACATGCATCTTCCGGATGAAGAAGACGAAGATTGATATTTGTTTCTGAAGAAGAGCTTTTAAAGCTCGCCGAAATCCATCAGATGTCCCCCGGAACAGTTCTACTCTATTCCGGAGGACCTCAAGATTCAAGCAAACAATCCTTTCTTTTTATCGACCCCGTTGAGACGGTGACGATCTATCCCGATAATCCATGGGAGTCACTAAACGAACGGCTGAAATTATCTTACGACCCAAACAACTTCCCCGAATGGGTCGGCTATCTGACCTACGAAATGGGAGCCTTTTCCGACTTAAAACTCCCCTTTTATCCTCCCACAATCCCCTTGGCTCAATTTTTCAGGCATAAAAAAGTTTACACAGCCAATGCGTCCAAAAGCAAACTGGCTACGAAAATGCAAATCTCTACCACTAAGCAAGCTCCACAAGATTATCTGGATCTGATCCATGCGATCCAAGAAGAGATCCGCCATGGGGATGTCTATCAGGTCAATCTCTCTCATGAGATCGAGCTCCCTTTTACGAAAAGTTCCTATGACCTCTTTCTCAAGCTTACCGAACTCAACCCCGCTCCTTTTGCAGCCTATTTAAAAAGCGATAATTTTTCCCTGATTTCATCCTCTCCTGAGCGCTTACTCCTAAAAAAGGGACAAACACTTGAAACACGCCCAATCAAAGGCACTATGCCCCGTGGCTTAAGTCCAGAAGAAGATGATATAAATAGAAACATCCTTTTGAATTCTGAAAAAGACCGGGCTGAGCTCCTTATGATCACAGATCTTATGCGCAATGATCTTGGAAAAGTGAGCCTTCCCGGCAGTGTCACAGTCGATGCTCTTGTTAAGCTGGAGGCCTATCAAAACGTCTTCCATTTGATATCCGTGATCAAGTCTACAGCAAAGGATGATATTTCCCCTGTCAACCTGCTCCGCTCAGTGTTCCCCGGTGGATCTATCACCGGCTGCCCCAAGCAAAGTGCCATGCAGTCGATCCATCGCCACGAAAAACGCCCCCGCGGCATCTACACCGGATCCATCGGCTACATCACATCCTTGGGCGATTTTGACTTCAACATCGCCATCCGCACTCTTCTCCACCAAAACAACACTCTTTCCTATGCCCTTGGCGGTGCCATCGTCGCCGACTCCATCCCTGAAAGCGAATATCATGAAACCTTAGCCAAGGGCGCTTCCATCCATAAGGCTGTAAATAGGCTATAACACCACTTCACTTCTTAATAAATTATTAACAAATTTCAGTTATAATTTTAATAAAACTGAGAGTATTCATGCCAAAATCTGTTGGATTTTTTACACCTATTGTTAACAAAGATTCACCATCTTTGCATGCGCGTGCGCTTCAAAAGGTCGATAGCTACTTTTATTTGGGTGGAAAGAAGGCCTATGTGATCGGTCAATCCAAAGATGGGAAGGATAAGGTTGTCATCAGCAAGTCGCATGCTTCAGCACTGGAAA
>CAZOAX010000266.1:0-3552 GCA_964577735.1 uncultured bacterium | reverse complement strand
TTTATGACGCCTTCTTTGGAACAGGAAACCCGAACTTCAATTCATTTTTAGCCAATTACATTAAGAGCGTTCTTTATCCAGCTTCAGGCCAACTCGGAACATTCCTTCCCAATGAAAATATTGGCGAATGGATGAAAAAAGTTCAGGAAAGCTATTCGATTGCGTTAAACGGATCGGCAGCTCCTGTTACCTCCTCTGTAGGACAGTCCTTTAAAAAAGTGGTCGTTATCGACCAGATCCTGCGCTTGATCATTCAGATGATCGGTACACTGCAAAAAGTAGCTGCAATGCAGTCAGACAGATTGCGTATTTTGACATTGCAACAGTCTGCTTACACGACGATGATCACTCAAGTTCCAATCTTTACCCAAGGGGATGGAAGTATTTTTGGGCGGACCGACCTGACGTCAAAAGATGAAGCGCAAAAAGCGCGCGATCAGGCAAACAACTACAACCAGACATTGACTGAGACGATCCGATCAAGACGTACAACTGTACAAGATGATGCAAAAACAATGCAGTCCAACATCAACCAGTCCAATGACAGTGCAAACGACCAGGCAAGTACAGCAACTGCCCTTTTGCAAACATTAAGTACATTACTTGCAGCAATATATAGATAACTTGGCACGTAACTTGCGTAACAAAAGCGAAGATTAAAAATAGAAGGGTTGAATTATGAAGCATGCCAAGCAAGGGATGAAAAAAGCAATTCAGGATACCGGCGATTACATGCAAAAGTTCGGGTATCCAACATTCTCTGAATTGACCGGTAAATCTGTAAAAGATTGCAAAGCGATGAAAGACACACTCGGCATCACCGATGAGGCAGCCGAGGGCGTTTATGGACAGGCTTATTTACTCTATAACACAGGAAGATACAAAGACGCAGGAGAAGTTTTTCGTTTATTGATCATGATGGATTCGACAGAGCCAAAGTACATGATAGGACTTGCAGCCTGTTATCACATGATGAAGGATTATCAAAGTGCAGGTTCGACCTATAATCTCGCTTCGATCATCGATCCTGATAATCCGGTTCCTTATTTTCATGCATCGGACTGCTATTTGCAACTGGGAGACAAGGTCTCTGCAGCCTCCATGCTTGAAATGGCTGTAAAACGGGCCGGTGCGAAACCGCAATTTGCCACATTGAAACAACGGGCCGAGATCACTTTGAATACGATTAAAAAGGAAATAGCCGAAATATTAAAATCTTAAGCGCGTCAAGACACCTGTTAACTCTTCCACCCGAGCGCTTAAGCCATTAGGAGGACTTTACATGAGTATCCCATTAGGACCAAGCTCCTTTGAATCACAAGAGCCCATGCAGCTCCCGCCAACAGGAGCAGATAAACCAGTCGAAGGCGGAGGACAGACCCCTCAAGGACAGGCTCCAGTTCAAAGTCAGACAACCGCTCCAGGAGCCACTTTACCAAGAACAGAACAGCCGGTACAAGACCAACTAGCTCCTTCCGGACAAGTTCCCGTACCAACAACAATTGTTTACGCCGCAAGTGCTCAAGGTCCTGTATTACCGAAACCCTTAGAGCCAAAACAAGAGAAAAAAGTAGAGAAAGAAGGTACCGGGAATACAGATCAATCCCAACAAGGGGATGGATCGGTACAAGTCGATGGCGAACACAAAGCTCATAAGGAACAAGAAGACAGCGGTGGGCAAAGTGGCGGGTCAGGCGGCGGGAATACGGGTTCCGGAAAGGAAGGATCTGGATCTGGAAATTTTAGTGGCGGCGGCGATAATTCCAGAAGAGAGTCCAGTGGAACTGCTACAGTGGATGGTTCCATAGAGTTACCCCAAGCCGTGAACGCTGCAGCAAAAGTAAATGCCACAGGTGCTCCAGACTCTGCGGAAGCACAGGAAGCTGCATATTTAAATGCCCTTGATCCTACAGGCACAGCTAAAATTTCAGAGTCCGGGCTCTATTCCCCCCCTGTCAATGGCGCGCAATTTTTTGATAATGCAGGAAAAATCATACAAGACATCACAGACATGAACCTCAAGTTTGCAGAGGCCTTGCCGGATGGACCTGAAAAAATTCGCTTTATGGACTTCTTAAAAGTTGTTCAGGATGCTTTAAATCAGTTTCAGCAACTCTTGCGCGAGCTTCAATTAAATGATTCCAAAGGTGCTAAAGATCGAAGCCAGGCTCAGCTAGAGGCTTCCCTGCAAAAAATTGAAAACCAACGGGAACAACAAGCGGAAATGGCAAAAAAATCAGAAGATGCCGCTAAAAAAGCCAAAATTATGGGACCTTTAGCGATCTTGTTTGCGTTCCTCCTCGCGATCTTGCTCTTTGTTTTAATGGTCGCGTTTCTGGCCGTCATCGTCATGACCATGCCTCCGCTTGGATTGCTTGTAGTCACTTTGATTGTGGCGGAATTTCTTGACCAGTGCGCGAAAGCCTGCGGTAAAAAACCGTTTGCTATCGAAGGGATCGCAAACGCTGTTATGGCTGTTATCGAAGCATTGGTTAGTGCAACCTGTAAGGTATTCGGAGCTGACGAAGAGACAGAGAAAAGGATGAATGGGGCCTTCAAGGTCATTACTGTTGCCGTTATTATGGCTGTTTCCACAGTGATTGCCCCTGGGTTTATGCTCTTTGGTGGTGTCACAACATTGCTAAGCTTCTTAAGCGCATCACATGCCGTAAAAGAAGCTGCCATGGCATCCGGAATGGAAGAAGCAGATGCAGATAAAACCGAAATGTATATAGGGATTGTGGTAGGGGCTGCCTATGCCATCGCTGCATTTGCTGTAGCCTTCGTCCTCCCTGTTGGTGGTGTAACTGAGACTATAGCCACCTTTATCAGAACTGTCGCCCAACAGTTCGCTGACCTGATCAAACGAGCCATTGCCGTGTTTATAACGATGGGCGATAAGGTAGCGTCACTAGTTACAAGAACTGTGCAGGCTTCAGTCAAGTTCGTAATGAACCCATCCAATTGGGTGCAAGCAACAGGACTTGGACTGCAAACAACCAATGCTGTTGCCACTTACAACTATCAGAAAATTCTTGCCGACATCGCCATCATCCAAGGACAAATGGACTCAGATATCGAGTTAAAAGATGCCACCATTCAAATGTTGAAAAAAATGATCAAACAGCTTTTGGATGGATTGCAAGGTATTGGTGATGACATTGCAGCCGTTGGCCAATCGCTTAAGAAAACACACATAGGTGTCAGCCAGATCACAAGTGATTTATTTGGATAATTTTTGAGAAAAGGAGATGGACAAATGGAAAATAGCGATTATGAGGCAATCCTGCAAGCGATTGATGAAAGATCTCCTGATCTTACCCTCAAGGAAAAGAAAAAACTTGCAGAGGTCATCGACAATCATAATAAAGGGATCTCTGTAAAAGAAACCCTTGGAATTGATGCAGATACCTTGGAACAGTTCTACGCCTACGGCCATAAGCTATTTTCAACGCAAAAATATGACGAGGCGGCCAAATTGTTTCAGTCGCTCTACCTCCTTGATCCCATGGACTCAAGATATGCGCTTGCAATCGGTGCATCTTTTCAGAT
>CAZOAX010000265.1:0-3564 GCA_964577735.1 uncultured bacterium | reverse complement strand
TTCCAATGATTCTTCTGCGGCCCACGCAAAATTAGACAGGATCAACCCAGAACTGATTAAGATGTTTTTTAAACTTAGCATACGGTCTCCTTTTTAAAATCCAGATACGTCATCGCATCGGTAATCTGGATTCTATATAGGCTCTGTCACAGGCCTTTCGCTTGAATGTCATGAATTCCTGACAAAGCGGTAACCTTGGCCTCTTACGGTTTCAATGCATGTTCCGCCTATCTTTTTTCTTAAACTCACAATCAAATTATCAACGGTGCGATCGGTACCATCATAATCATCACCCCAGATCGCATTCAGGATCATGTCCCGCGTAATGATGCGGCCTTCTGAACGCAAGAAGTATTCCAAAAGAAGAATTTCCTTTGGCACCAACGATACGCGAGTTCCTTCTCCATCCAAGAGCAGTTTTTTGTCGAGATCAAAGGTCAAGTTCCCAAAGCGAACTTCACCCAAAGGGCTCAAGCGCAGCAAACGCCGGACACGAGCCATCAGTTCATCAAATTCAAATGGTTTCGTTAGATAATCATCGGCGCCTAAATCAAGACCACGAACCTTATCACGGGTTTCATTGCGAGCTGAGAGTACAAGGATTGGAATGGCGAAGCCCTGCCGGCGCAGCTCTGTAACCACTTCAAACCCATTGGCTCTCGGCATCATAATATCAAGGATGATCAGATCAGGTTTTGATTGCCTGACCATGTCCAAAGCTTGCTCGCCATCACAAGCTCGCATGGCATCCCAACCTTGGCTGCGAACAGCCATTAAGAGTCCCTGAGCCAAGCTATTGTCATCTTCAACAACTAATATTTTTTTCATGATTGGCTCTGCTCTCGCTTTAAAGAAAATTTGAATTTAGCTCCAGCCTCTCCAGGATTTGCCAAGGTAATGGTTGATCCCATTTCTGCGGCGGCTTTCTGGGCAAGGCTTAATCCTAGACCGAGGCCATCCGGGCTGGTGGCAGTTGCTGATGTCGACCTAAAAAATGGCTTAAATATGTGCTGCGCATCTTTCTTGTCGACGCCTGGGCCGTTATCCGAAACCGTGAAGGTGACGACCTGCGGCTTCTCTTCAATAAATAGCTCGGCACGTGTTCCATAACGCAAGGCGTTCTGCACTAAGTTCCGCAGTATAAAATGCAAGCGATTGATATCCCCAATATAAGAAGCATTAACCAGACCTTGCCTCTGGCAAGCCTCCCCTGTTTCTGAAATAATTTTTTCCAGGACTTCATCAATGTCTTCACCTGTTAAAACCTTCTGATCTGAAAGCTGAACCGGGCGATTGATCGCTTTAATCTCTTCAAACAGCTTGCTCATGCGATCGGCGTTTTGGACAATCGCGGCAATGGATTCATCTTGCGCTCCAATCTTTTGCATGAGTTGGGCATGCAGCTTTAACGAGGCCAATGGAGTATGCAATTCATGAGTTAACTGATTAAGAAATCCAATTCGATTCTGCAGTTCGTACTGTTCTTTGCGGCGTTGTTGCCAAAATCCCCAAGCTCCTAACAGAAAGCAGAACAAGGATAGAGACCAAGCAATTTTTGGCAGGTAAGAAAGCTGAATTTGCTGGTTTCTCGCTATGGGGCCTGGCTCAAAATCTAGGGAAAGACCTTGAAAGCTCGCCTGATTTCTTCCAACTTTTTTTGCAAATGCAGGCAAAACCAAAGACTCTACGTCGGCAATCTTTGGGATGAATGCCAATATTTGCCCCTCCGCATTTAACTTCAAAAAAACATCTTGATAGCTAGTTTTCTCGCCAAGACGCAAGCCATCCACGCCGGTTTGCATGGTTTTAAGAATACGACTAAATGCGAGCTTGGCCTCCGCAGATACAAGTGTCTGTTCATATCCCTCGATCCCTTGCGGAGCTCGACCATGAGCTTTCATAAAAAGTGGAATGGCTAAAACACGGTCCCAGGACCTCGGTTTTTTCAAGGCTTCTTCTAGAAAATCCAAAGATTCTTGACCTTGCAAGGTCCGAAACTGCTTCCAATCAAGCTCAATATTTCTTTTTGGGAAAAACGCACTTAAGAGTTTTTCGCCATGGCGATCAAAGCTTAGAGCAAAGCCTGGAGAGAGCACGCCATCATCGACCGCTTGTCCAAGCTCGCTCAGCCAAGCTGATTTCAAGCCAACCTGAGTCATCTGCTCTTGCAGAGCCAGGCTTTGTTCCAGCAGCTGAGTTTCAAAGCGACTTTGCTGCAATAAAGCCGCCATTGCAAAGAATACCGCTAGGATAAAGTTAATGATGATAAGCCAGCGCATGTGAATGTCAGTTTTGAAGTCGTGATTTTTGAAAACCTAACCTCAAATATTATGCCTGATTTTTGTCATGGCTATGTCATGAAAAACTGAAATAAGGAATTTCCCTTAACCCCAGTAAATCACCCCAGCAAAAACCATGAACAATAGTGAAGAGCCGAGGCGAATCCATTTCATCGGTAAGACTTTGGTGATGCGATCGCCAAAGAGCACGGCTAAGGCATTGGTTACGCACATACCGGCTGTTGTTCCTAGGGTTACAGCCGTCGGAGATTGAAACTTAGCACCCAAAGCAATAGTGGCGAGCTGGGTCTTGTCGCCAATTTCTGCAAGGAAAAACAAGACCATCGTCGTCGCTAGCACATGCCAGGTTGTTCTTTTCTGATCGTTTAAGTTTTGCAAATCATCAGCTTTGTCAGGGACCAAGATCCAAAGTGCAAAGGCGAAAAATAGAATGGCCAAAGCCAGACGTAAGGTTTCTTCTGAAAAAAATGTGGATAGCCAAATTCCCACATAGCTTGCAATGCCATGATTTAACAGCGTTGCGAGGAATATCCCCAACATAATCACAGCAGGCCTTTTAAAGCGGACCGCTAAAAGCAAAGCTAAAAGCTGGGTTTTATCACCCATTTCCGAAACAGCAATGAGTAGAAATGACTGAAAGAAAGCATCCATCTGTGAAGATCCTAACTGGAAGGACTTAATTTAAACCAGAGGGGCCGTCAAAACGGCTTAAAAAGTTCTTGGCAGAAGAGCTTTTTTATGGCATACTACCGGAACTCACACAAGGGATGAATATGACTGTATTTACAGTGGCTTATTACCGGCGATTGGGTTTTTTATGGGTCATAACGGCTTCGCTTGGTCTGCTCTCGTGCGGGTCAGAAAAGCAGGGGTCGAAAACACCTGACTCTGATCAACTCCCCCTAACACCCCCCGAAACTTCCGAAAAAAACCCTGATATCCAAGATGAAATCTTCGATCAAACCGTAAAGACGTTGAATTTTCCTTCTGATGCAGGACGAAAAAACTTCAAGTTCGCAAGTTTCAATATTGAAAATTTCGGAGATGGCCAGGACGAAGCATTCTTGAATACACGCCGATCGAAGCTTAGGGATTTTTTCGATTCAAACTTTCATGATGTCGATGTGCTTGCCGTGCAAGAGATTAAAGATCCCGACAGCTTTAAAAATTTGGTCTCCCCAAATTTTGAATGTTTTGGTGGTAACACGGAACGTTCCTTCCGAGCACAGCATGTCCTCGTTTGTTTACGTCCTGGGCTCACCAT
>CAZOAX010000264.1:0-3570 GCA_964577735.1 uncultured bacterium | reverse complement strand
AAGATCTCAGACATTTTCAACGGTCTGATGGCGTTCCCCAACCTCATCGGACTTGCTGCGTTATCTGGGGTAGTCGTGAAAGAGACAAATGACTTTTTACAAGTGCTCGCTGCTGAAAGAGTGACGAAGAGATAAAAAGAATGTGCGAAGGTATGCCCTTCGCACGATTATATCAAAAGTTAATTACAACCCTGAGATCCCTCGCATAGCATTCACAGTGGTTTCTGCCATGTTGATCTTTAGTTTCAAGTTATCAATTTCATCTTGATAGGATTGATCACCAAAATAATCTATGGCTTCCTGCGCAGTTTCTGCAGGTGTTCCGTTAGCAATCAGTTTAGCGAGTTCATCTCGCTTGTAATCTTCTACAGATGTATTGTTTAGTGTTTCAAGTTGGTTTTTCCACAATTCAATATTGTCTGTAATAGGTTTGACTTGAGCATCAAAATCCGCTTGTTGCTGTTCTATACGAGCAATTCTTGCAGCTTCTGCTTGAGCTTGCCGTTGCTCTTGCAGCCTGATTTGGGCTTCCGCGGCATCAGCTTCATCCTGTAGTCTTTGAGCTTCATTAGCTTCCGCTTGGCGCTTGTCGTTCACTGCTTGGGTGATTTTGTCATCAACCTTTTGAAACTTTTTATGAAAGGAAGCGACATCAATAAAGCTTTTGGCTTCAAAGAAACGAATGATGCTATTCACATTTTTAAATTCTTCATTTTGCGCGGTAGCACGTCCTTCTAAAGTCTTAAAGTTCTCGATAAAGGTATTTCTATGGTCCTTATGCTCGTCTTCAGCCATTTCATTTTGTAGGTTTTTATAGAGCTTGCCCATTTTGTTAAGAATGGCAGACTGGCTATATTGCCCTCTTGTCCAAAAGCGCGTCCATCCACTCATTTGTGTGCTTCTTACATCCGACTTTTCTACCGTCAGGACGCCATCTTTTAGTCTTAATCTTTCATCAGACGCAAGGACATCCTTAAATGGGTTAAACGCAGTTGGATTCACGGTCATGGTAACCTCTTGGTTTTTTTTAAATAATATTATAATATATTAATGTTAATATCTGATTAAGAGGGAAATGAGTTTAATTTATTTCTTATTTGAGATTTTTTTCCATGGACAAGCAGTCCTTTTTGCTTAGCTATAAGTGCTTCCGGAGCCCTTGCTAAGTATTCAGTATTTACAACCCTAATTCATCTTGCAGATTTTTCAAGGCGCTTTCCTCAGTCGCGATCATCATTTTCAAACTATTAATTTCGCTGTCATAGCAATTCTTACCATGGCGGTCATTGAGGCTCTTTGCCATTTCTGGAAACACTCCATCTGCAATCATTATATCGTATGCACGTTGGTTATAATCATCCAGAGTGGTATTTTGTAGATTTGCAAGTTGTTCATTCAACAATTCAAGTTTGTCTGTAATAGGTTTGGCTTGGGCATCAAAATTGGCTTGTTGTTCTGCACGTGCAATTCTTGCTGCTGCTTGGCGTTTGTCGTTTACAGCTTGGATGATGGCGTCATCAATTTTTTGAAACTTTTTATGAAAGGAAGCGACATCAATAAAGCTTTTGGCCTCAAAGAAACGAACGATGCTACTGACATCTTTAAATTTTTCATTCTGTGCAGTTGCGCGTCCTTCTAGAGTTGCAAAGTTCTTGATGAAGGTGTCCCGTTGCTCATCTTCACCTAAGTTGTTTTGAGCTTGTTTATAGAGTTTGCCCATTTCCTTAAGAATGGCAGACTGGCTGTATTGGCCTCTCGTCCAAAAGCGCGTCCAGCCGCTCATTTGCGTGCTTCTGACATCACGGTTTTCTACTGTCAGGACACCATCTTTTAGTCTTAATCTTTCACCATCAGCAAGAACATCCTTAAATGGATCAAAAATAGCGGGATTTACGGACATGCTAACCTCTTAATTTTTTTTTAACAATACTATAATATATTAATGTTAATATCTGATTAAGAGGAAAATGCGTTTAATTTATTTCACTTTGGTGGTTGTGAAGGAAAAATGACTTCGCTGCTGAAAGAGTTATGAAGGGATAAAAAAAGTGCGAAGGTATGCCCTTCGCACGCTTTAACTTTTTATAAGTTTTTAATGAGAGTTGTTTAGATTTTGCAAGTTAGTATTTAACCTACTGATAGTCTTTTCTAGATTATCAATTTCATTGTCATACAGACGTTTAGCACCAAATTCCACATAAGCCTCAGCGTCATTTTGAGATGCGTTTTTTGCTATCATGTTCGCAATCTCCTGTTGTTTGAAATCTTCTAAAGAAGTATTTTTTAGTTCTTCAAGTCGAGCTGTAGCTGAATCAAACTTGTCTTTCCATAGTTTCGTTACACGAGCAATTTTTGCATCTTTTTCTTGTTCTTGCCGCTGGTCTTTATGACTTTGAATTTGTGCATTAAGACGCGTGTTGGCATCATTAACTCGATCTACTGCATTAAGCCATTCTTCATCAGTCTCAATTTGATCCAGTGGAATAAGCTGTTCTTGATCAGTATCAATTTGTTCTTTATGCTGGTTTTGTTCTACTTGGCTCAAGTTTTTATTAACTGGAAGATCCTGCTTTTGTTCTTCGGTTTCTTCTTGGACGCGCTTGTCGTTCACTGCTTGGGTGATTTTGTCATCAATCTTTTGAAACTTTTTATGAAAGGAAGCGACATCGATAAAGCTTTTGGCTTCGAAGAAACGAACGATGCTATTCACATCTTTAAATTCTTCGTTTTGCGCTGTAGCACGTCCTTCCAAAGTCAAGAAGTTTAATTTAAAAACATCACGGTCTTTATCCAATTCGTCTTGAGTGTTTTTATATATCTTCCCCATCTTTTGGAGAATGGTAGTTTGACTATATTGACCTCTCGTCCAAAAACGGTTCCATCCACTCATGCCTGCTCTAACAGCTTTGTCTTCGACAGTTAATTCACCGTTTAAGATTCTGAGCCGTTGAGTGTTTTGAAGCGTTTGAGTAAAGGGATTAAATTTAATCGGATCCGACATAGTTCACCCCCGGCTAATTTTTTTTATTACATATTGTAATATGTGTAATGTTAATAATCAATTAAAATTGAAGTGTTTTCAGTTTTTCCACGATTTCTCTATGGGCGCTCTCCTCATGTGAAAGCAGAGCTCTCTGTTTACTTACGAGCGCTTCCGGTGCGCGAGCAAGATACTCCGCATTTTCAAGCTGTTTTGTGATTCTTTCGATGTTTAAAAGGAGTTTTTCCGATTCTTTCTGCAGGCGGATTTTTTCAGCCTGGAGAAGTTCCGGGGGAAGCGGGATCATGATCTTTAGGTTTTGGAAGAAAGCGGTGCTTGCGAAGGCTATTTTTGGCTCTGTTTCATGAAAATGCATTGCTCCTGTCTTGACAAGTGAGCGGATAATATGCTGGTTTTGCTCAATCAATTGCATGTCTTTGCTTGAAGAAACAAAATCGATGTCCGTTGCAAGGTGGGGTGGGATCTTCATCTCTCCACGGATATTACGTATGGTGTAGAGGACTTCTTCAATGATTTTAAAATCAGCCTCTGCATTTCCAAGATCCAGATTCATTGGTTGTGGGAAAGCT
>CAZOAX010000263.1:0-3570 GCA_964577735.1 uncultured bacterium | reverse complement strand
GATTTTTATGGCTGGAAGAACCTCACGGATTAATTTTTCACATATCGGATCATGATAGAACTGCGCTAAGTCAACAAGATGAAGGATATCCTCGTAGGGTTGATAGGTGCGAGTTAAGGAGATGCCGGATTCTTCAATTTGATGAAGGAGGGTAAATGCCTGTTGCCTAATGGAAGGATCTGAAAGGTCCGCTTCATGGGCATTTGAGATAAATTCTGTCACCAAAATCTGTCTGTTGGAGTTGAGAAAAAGAGGTTGTGGGGAAATATGGAGTCCATATAAAGCTTGGAGCACTTCGTATTCGATTTCCATGCTGGCACCAAGTTCAATGGCACTTGAGGGGGCGATACGAACAAAATAATAGGCATCGTTCAGTTGGAGGCGGTAGTTTGAGTTGGTACAGCCTTGTCCAATAGGTATGAGATCGAATGTCTCCGGTGTCTGATAAATTCTTTCCGTGATATCTTCCCAGTCAATGGCCGCATGGACAAAGAGTGGGAAGAGGTATAGAAGGAATTTAAATAAGTACAAATTCATTGCTTAAGCTGGTGGGGTTTTGGTAGAGGGCTGCAAAATCTTCAAGCACAGCGAGACGTGCACTCCCAAGGGATACTTGTATACGTTTGGTTTGGACATGAAGAAGGGCTTCGTTAACTGTCATGTTTTTATATCTTACAAGGTAAGCGACAACGACCTGTGCGCTGCGTCCACGACCGGCTTTGCAATGGGTGTAGATTTTTTTTCCTGCTTTAAGTTTACTGTCCATATATTCAGTGATTCTTCCAAGACTTTTGACTGAGAGTGTTACAAAGTCTTCTTCCGGACTTTGATAAACATCAATGCCTTCTTCTAGATATGCCGAAAGTTTGATAGGGGCTTGGAATGTTCCATAGTTATTCTCAAATCGCTTGGTGATGCAAACAACAACATTAATACCTTCTTTTTTCATGAAACCCATAAAGTCATAGAAAAACGAATCGTGAGGAATTATTCCTAAATGGATGGATCCACCTTCATGATAATCGCCGATTTTATCATGCCAATTCCACTGACCGCTTAGACATCTGCAAAAGTTATAGTAAAAAGATACGGTATAATCTAAAGCGTATTGAGTAATTCCCACTTGTTCGGGGACAAGTTTTTGTGTTTGACTCTCAAGCAAATACTCTACGATTTTATAATCTTGGTCCACATGGGTTTGACCTTGAGATTGAAGGAGCTCGTCTTTTAATGAGAAAATGTTCTTTCTCAAGGTTTGAATGGCCTTTACGACTTCAGCACAATCGGCATAAGTATTTTCTACCGCTAAAAGACCTGCAGCTTTTGTGCCAAGCGCTTTTTCTGCATGACTATGTAGAAAAACGAGTGCCGGGAAAAAAAACTGGCGATCTTTTTGGCATTCTTGGAGTACTAGAAAAAAGCTTTGAGCGAAGCTTTTGATATGCTCGGCAAGGTCATTGATATTATGCCCTTTGTAATAATTGGCGAGCGTCTGAACGCCGTAGTAGCCGTTTGCTGTATTGATGAAGTTGCCGGTACTACTTTTATGAATATAAGTTCCGGCTCGCAATTGCTCAATATTATATAATTGAGCTGTGCAGCTTGTGACAGATTCCAATGTCAGTTGTCTTTCATGTGAAAATTTGGACTCAGGTTCCATGGGAAATTCTTTTTGTTAATTTTAATAGATGGGTCTTCGTATAAAGGTACTGAAATTATCTTGCTCATTCAAAGGTATGAATTGATTTTCGAAGAGGAAGTTTTGGACTTGGGTATTGAGTAGAAGTGATTGGGAAAAGTGCACTGTGTTGCATAGCTGTGATTTGGATGTTGCATTAAGTAATATGGATAAATTTGATTGTAGTATTTGATCGCCGTTTGCGTTAGAGAGATCAAGCGTGTTTGCGCAAGGTGCAAGTTTAGCAAAACCTAAAGCAGCTTCTTCTGTAATGGTTTCAGAGTTCAATAGTTGTGCCGCAAACCTTTGGTAAGCTTGGATGTGACGGTTTTCATCCATAAAGCCATCTATGGCAAATTTAAGGGGTGATCTTGTTTCAATTTTCCCTGTACGATATCTTTCACAAGGGTTCCAACACATCACTTTCAGGCAAGATAATAGGCTTAAACAGCAAAAAACAGGTTGTACGCAACATTCCAATGATGCATGAATCTTTGGTTCAGCTAGATTTAATGCTTGTGTTGCAGCTTTAATTATTTCACTTACAGGGGTGCGTTTAGAAGGAGTTTTTTTGATGGAATCAATCTCTGTCCTTTCATTGTATTCGATGCTTTTCCATGGACGATCTTTAGGTTTTTCTAAAGTGTTCTTGAACTCTGCAATTTCATTAAAAAATTGTGCATGTTCAGATAGAAGTTCGATGTAAGGTTTTTTAAGATCGGTCAGTAACGTTCCTAATTGTTTAAACTCTCTTTTAAAATCAGAGGTATCTTCATAGGGATTTTCTAGAGTTTTCAGATGTGTAAGATGGTTGTGAGCTGTTTTTGTAATGAGTGCATTTAACTGCTCATAGACTATTTCTGGTTCCAGGATCGATAGTCCATTAAGCTCTTCAACTGTTCCTTTCGTCAATTGAAAAGTGCCATCGTTTAATTCCAGTTTATCATTCCAGTTTAAGCGTACATCGAGTAATGGACTGATTTCACGTTTCCAGATGTCTGATGAATACATAAGGATCTCCAGTTTTGGATTGACCCTATCAAAATAGGCGATTAGGAAACAATTATATTCTCAAAAGATCGATGAGGACTCTTGCGTTGCGTGTTAATTTGGCACCTTTCGGAAAGAGGGCGACGATTCGGTATGGAATAGGCTCGATCGATTTGCAAATTTTCAATGTGGGGTCATTTGAGGCGATGAAATCATCCCATGCCTTGCAATGTATTTCTTAAGGCGGTTCACGAACTTGTAAGAATGTAACGAAGCCTTTCGACTTTCTCCTTTTGTGGTTTTTAATTGCAAAATAAGCTTTCAGCAATTAGGATACTCAGAATTTTACACAAACAGTAAGGAATAATTTAATGAGATATTTTTTATCAATCTACTTCTTAATGTCTATGAAGGTGTTTGCTATGGATTCAGATTCAAGTGGAATTGATGATTTACGTTGTTCTAATCTTGATACTCAACAAGATAGAGTAGAAGTAAAAGAAGAAAAAAATCTCGTAGTTACATGGCGGGAATTTGAGATCAAAGCAGTGCAGCTGGCAGCAGCTATTAGAGAGTCCGAGTGGCTACCTGATGCAATCATCGGTATTGGAAGAGGCGGCTGGGAACTAGCTTCAGCTCTTTCCAGAATGCTTCCTGGTAAGCCTGGTTCTTATATGTGTAAGTCGTATGAACAAGATGGCTTTTGTACCGGAACAGTGCTTAAAAGCTCTAAAGATGTTTGCTTCATTGGCGAATTAAAGGGACGGGTCCTTGTTGTCGATGATTTAGTTGAAAAAGGTAAAACACTTGAGCATACGTGCAATTTCATTGCGACAACCCATAAGGTGGATGTCAGATCTGCCATTATGTTCCGTAAATCTGAGACTGAATTTGAACCCAAC
>CAZOAX010000262.1:0-3575 GCA_964577735.1 uncultured bacterium | reverse complement strand
GATTGCTAATAGCATTATGGTGGATGTCGACGATCCTAATGGTGCACCTGTCCTCGATCAAAAAGTTCTCTGGTTGAAGGAGTGGCTGAATGATGAGGCCTCCGATGAAGAAGTCAAAACCTTTTTGAAATTTGCTACCGGTTCCACCAGTTTAGCAAAAGACGTCAAAATTAAAGTCGATCCTCAAGCCATTAATCAACCCTTGATGGCTTCTTCTACTTGTAATCGGTCTCTTCACATGAGCAATGTCAATCACTATGGAGGTGGCCTTAGAGAGGAATTTTGGGATGATACAAAGGACAAATTCATCCGAAACCTTAAGAAAGTTATGGCTGAGGACAGCTTTCAAACAGGTTGATTATTGTCTAAAAACTCTTAATTTTTTGTTATTATAAATATTTAGTTAAGATTCTGTTTTCCTATTGCGAAATCTGTTATAATTATTTTTAAAAATAAAGGGTAGGTGTATTATGCAATTTAATAAATCTTGTACAGCAGTTCAGCCATTTAACGGTAGTGAACCTAATCATCCGGTATCAAACAAGAAAAAAAACAATGAGCAATCTGGCTTAGTGGGCAATTTAAAAGGGAAAATTGATGCTGGTTGGAATTCAAATGAAAGTAAATTGTTTGAAATCAGTGTTGTTGATCAGAGTGCAGAGATTACTCAGAAGTTGCCAAACGAGGTCTTAAAAGTGGCGTTTGGTCATTTAGGCTATCAGGATGTAGTTGCCGTATCCCTAACTAGCAAATATTGGACAGATGAAATGACTAATTTTAAAGAAGCCTTGTTGCTTAAGTCATTTTTGGCTGTAGTGGCTGAAAAGTTCGGTCAAGAAAAGGATAAACTCCTTGAAGTCGCTGAAAATATCGATTTTTCAAAGGCAAAAGATTTACCGGATCTGGAAAACATGCTTTTAGATGTACGATTAAAAGTTATAGACATCCTATCAGACCGATATATTATGGATGCATGGTCTTTTACCCTGATCAAAAAACCGAAATTGTTTGATGGATTATTTGTTTTAGCTGACACGTTTAGGAAGTTTAGATCGGAAATGAGGAGGTCGTATGGAGGGCACCCTGAAATTGCAGTAGCGAGTTTTTGTGAATTGGAAGCACTTGATGTGGCTTTACATTGCCTGGAAATCATTTGGGATGCAGAGAAGAAACGTCTGAATGATCCATACTACCTTATGTTTAAAGACTTTTTGCGTAATGAGAAGGAAAGTGCTTACTGCAAATCTTTGAAATGCGTTGCGAAACCATTATTGAAAATTGATAATTTCAATAAATTAGGAGAGTTAACTAATACAAGGGCAGATGAATCCACAAAGAAAGCAATTGTTGAGATGTGCATGGAGCTCGGAAAAATTGATGAGGGATACGCACTTGCTGAGATGCTGGAGATTCAAATTACAGAAGATTATCATGGCCTAAAACCGATTATACAAATGATCAAGGAAAGAAAGTTTAAGGAAGCTGCAGAGCTTCAAAATAGCATGAATAAAAATCTGTCTCAACTTGTAGATCGATTTGTAAGAGAGGGTTTGGAACAGGCCTGCAGTAACCTTTTTCAAGAGGCTAAATTTGAAGAGGTTAAAAAGTTGGTTGAGTTGTCGGGAATCAATCTCAGTCATGATGCTGTACAGAATATCTATATGAAACTCGCTATCGGATTAGTTAAATGGGATCGATTCGATGAAGCTGTTGAATGTGCAAAATTGCTTGAAAAAGATAGTCCTTATCTAAATAAAGTTTTTTACGCACTTTGCAAAAAAGCCCGATTTAATGAAGCGGAAACCATCAATGATGATGGTTTATTTGGGCAGGTTAGATTAAGGTCAATAAAATTGTATAAAATTTTACACTTTAGTGATCTTGATGAGGCTATGAGTAAAATTAAAAATTCATACCAGGACTCTCTAATGATTTATTTCATTAGAAAATTATTAGACGAAGGCAAGATTGATAACGCTCTTGATGTGGCTGAACGGGTATCCGAGCCCGTGAATCAGCTCAAACTCCTGAAAATATTCTCTGAATACAACTCCCGTTAATGCGGGGGTGTCGTCCACTGTAGATATACCGATCGTATTCCAAATTTTGGAACTCGATCGGTATAATCTCTTTAACATAAAGATTATGTTAATTTTCCCAGTGATAAGACTCAATAAATGCTATAATACTGTTATAATAATTATTGGAGTTGTATGTCATTGAAGCTAAAATCAATCACATTTGATAACTTGGGCCAAGTTAGTGTTGTTCCTTCGGCGTCTAATCTGGATAGAAGCTACGGTAGAAGATTTACCGTGACTATAGGAGATGAATCAAAAGATGTCGTATTAAAAGATTTATATAAAAGAGCACAAAAGCTGACTAAAAAGGCAACGAGCGCAAGTGAACTGAACGATGTGAATAGCTTCATTGCAAAACTTGAGAATGCAGAAACAGCGGCTGCTAAAATCTATAAAGATCGAGATGATTGTGTCTATAAATTCAGGTCCTGGTTTCATCGATTTTTTGGTGGCACATTTCTTGGTTCTCATATGGATCGTCTTGATAAATTAAAGTCTAAAGTAAGTGGAAAGCAAACTGATCTCATTGACTCCTATAAGGATTACTTTAAGAATAGAAAACCGATTTTCCAATCGATTATAAATAACGAGTTTGAAATAAAAGTGGGTGATAATACCTATGCTGTTAAAGTTAGAGATTTAACCCTTCAAGTTCAGGAAATCGGGAAAGATGGCAGCATCTTAATACTCAATATTGCCAATGATGATGAATGTTCCATTGAATATGAAGGAGCCGATGGAGAATTGGTTATAATGTTGGGCCAAATTGCCCGGCAGTTTGAACTGGAAGAGCTTAGAAGACAGGAAATATTAAAAGCACTTACTTTGGTCAAGTCTCTAGTCTGTCAAGATGGTGGGAACCCAATATCTTTAACTTTTGAGGGCAAGGAATATTTAGTTTCTGGTCAGAATCTTTTAGGTAAAACAAGTATTGATATTCAGGAATTGGAATACTTAGGATCTCAGGCGGGGTTATTGTCCATAGGCACATCTCAAGCCGGGATGGAAGAATTCACATTTGAAGGAGAGGAAGTCCCTTTTATCCCTGAATTAAGTATGCCTTTATTTAATGCAATAGTCATAGAAGCATATAAACTTTCTTCAAACTATTCTGGATATAGTAAATTAAATGTTGTGAGAGAAGGATTGAAAAACATTCCGGAATGGCACCTAAATGAACTTATTAAGAGATTAGAAGATTCTAAAATCCTCAAGGTGCGATTTATCGATGAAGCATTACAAGGTGATGCTGGAACCGATTTAGGAGGATTAAAAAGAGATTATATCGCGACTCTTGTTGAATCCCTGCAAGGATCTAAATCATTATTTACTGCAGCCGAGGGATCATTGAAATTGCCTAGAATCGTTAGAGGCGATGAGAAAGAGCCTGTATTAGATTGTAATGAAGATGAAAAGAAAACTTATAACAATTTAGGTAAACTGTTCTATGAATGTTACACAAGTAAAGATAAAGACCGGTATGGCTATGGCGGT
>CAZOAX010000261.1:0-3588 GCA_964577735.1 uncultured bacterium | reverse complement strand
ATTTTTGGTGCAGTCGAGTTTGCCTTTTTCACATGTCTCAGCATTGATACTTCGGAGGAGTTTATGCAAGGTGCGTACTTTTTCTTGCCGTTCTTTCAGTTCGCTGAGCTCTGTACGTGTTTTTTCTTTAAGATTTTTGAGACGTTCTGTCGTGATTAGAAGAATTAACGCTTCCAATGACATATCTGAACTGGGTTTAAATGCTTCAACTGAAGCTGCTTCTGTTACGGGATTCGCTTGTTCTGACATAGCTTTCTCCTTTGTAAAGAATTATTCTATCACATCTTGTATATTTTTTTATACTAAAACTTCAGAAAGTGCTTATCTTAATAGAGTCTTAATAAGAAGCGTTTCCCATGCTCAAAAATAACGTTCCCGTACGCGTTCCCGTTCCCTTTCCCGATTTTTTCTTTTTAATGCGGGTATGGGGACGGGAACGCGTACGGGAACGGGAGCGTTAGATTGTCGGGAAAGGGATTGATTAATACAGTAAATGTGGTTATTGTTTCGTGATATGTCAAGTCAATATATAGAATCTACATTTACAGAACAGGATACACCTTTTGAGACCCCTTTACGCCCAAGTGAATTGAATGATTTTGCGGGTCAAAATGGGATCAAAGAGCGTCTTCAGGTCATGATCGAAGCTGCAAAGCAACGCGGGGAACCTCTTGGACATTGCCTTTTTAGTGGCCCTCCAGGGCTTGGGAAGACAACGCTTGCAAATATCCTTGCAAAATCCATGGGGTCCAACCTGATTGTGACCTCAGGCCCCGTTTTGGAAAAGCCGGGTGATCTTGCGGGCCTTTTAACATCTCTGAAAGATGGGGATGTGTTTTTCATTGATGAGATCCATCGGATGAACAGGCAAGTGGAAGAGTATCTCTATTCTGCTATGGAGGACTTTTCGATCGATCTGATCATTGATAGCGGGCCAAGCTCACGTTCCATTCAGCTTAAATTGAATCGTTTTACATTAGCTGCAGCGACTACGAGGAATGGATTATTGTCAGCGCCTTTACGCTCAAGGTTTCAATTCAGCTCAAGGCTTGAATATTACAGCAGTGATACTTTAAGCGGTATTTTACAACGTACTGCGACGATCCTTAAAATGAAGATTGAGCTGGATGCGGCCTTAGAGATAGCTGGTAGATCAAGAGGCACACCTCGAATTGCCAATAACATTTTGCGATGGGTGAGAGATTTCGCTCAAGTCAAAGGATTAAAAACAATTGATCTTGGTCTTGCAAAAGAAGCCTTAAATTTACTTTCGATAGACTCAAGAGGGCTTGATGAGCTTGATTTAAGAATTCTTCATACAATTATCGAGCATCATCGAGGGGGGCCGGTGGGACTTTCTACAATCGCGGCAGCAATTGGGGAAGATCCTGACACCATTGAAGAGGTTGCTGAGCCTTATTTGATCATGCAGGGTTTTTTAGAGCGGACGCCACGGGGGCGAAAAGCCACCGAGCTTGCCTACAAACATTTAAAACAGGAATAAAATATGAACAAGTTTAAATTAACAGGCAGTATTTTACTGGCCTCTATGCTTGCATGTGGTTCCATGCAGGCCGGTTTTTTCAATAACCTGATTAATTCCATTACGGGCTCATCAGCACCTGCCGACCCGAATGTAGGTGTTTTGATCACACATGACGTTCCAGGTGTAGTTTTAGAGGTAAAAGGAAAATATCGCATTTATGATCCGTTGACTCAAGACTTTATTTCTACTCGATTTGTTGGAAAGCGCAAGTTTATTCAAGCCTATTCTGACGGTATTAAATGGGGAGAGGAGTTTCCTTCCCTTCATCAGATCCAAATCGTACCGGAAGATCCTAAGACCACAACCCTTGTGGATGGAATTGAATATAGTGGCGTGATCACGGTTTATGACATTGGCGGAACAATCAGTATTGTCAATGATATTCCATCCGATGAATATTTAAGGGCCATTTTAAATCCCTACTATGTGGATATGCCAGAAGAGCTTGCTGCAGCATATGCGATCGCAGAAAGGACCAATACTTTGTATCAGTTAAAGAATCCGCCAAGCCGTTATTTTACAGTAAGCAATGACAATGTTCCTTATAAAGGAAAAGCTGCTGCTATCCGCGGCAATGGCTTCACACAAGCGATCCAATCAACTCAAAATATGGTAATGACCCGTGATAAAGCTCCATTTGCTGTAAATATTTTCACGAACAAAGCCGATCTGAACGCAAAACCTGCGCTCGGAAATCTTTCATTCGACCAAGCACTTGAGCTTGCCAATCAAGGGAATCATGCCGCCCAAATTCTAAATAAGGCATTTCCGGGAAGTACTGTTAGTTTGATCACGTCTATTTAAATTCTTCATAATGTGTCACTGTTTCAGTGGCACATTAAAATTTTCCCAGTCTTAATGAAACATTAATAATTTATTGCTATAATACATGCAAAATATTAAGGAGTTTCATCGTGCGCGTAAAACCAAGCCAAGACCCCAATCTGCCTCCTCTAGCGGTAAAAAAGAAAAAAGGTTTTTTTTCTAAGCTAGGAAAGAAAATTTCTAAAGCGTGGAAAAACTGTTTTCCATCCAGTGAATCCAGCGTTGCAGTCAAGGTTGACGCACCAGTAAAACTTCCTCCCGTAAAAAAAGTACATCTATTTGATGAAGCAGTCAGTGCCATCGTTCATATGAAGACCCTGCTCATTCCTGAGCCATTAACACCTGCGGCTGAAGTTATTCTGCCTGCCCCGATGGGTAAGCAACCACCTGCGCCAAAGAAACCTCCTGTAGGTTACAAAGCGGTCAATCCGATTGTCTTAAAAGATTTTCCAACTGTTAAAATCAACATCGTTCACGGAGATCTATTTGAAAGTCAAGCTGAAGTCATTGTCAACGCGGCAAATAAAGGCCTTGGCGGCGGCGGCGGTATCGATGGCGCTATTCATGCAGCGGGTAAAGATAGTGGGTATGCCGCTAAACATAAAGCGCTAAAGACTCAAAAGCCTGATTTTACAGAGGGCGATGCTTTGATCATTGAAGGCGTTGTTTTAAAGAGCAATAAAAGAGATCCGGTCACGCGTAAGCCAACAGCTGAAATTTTTAATACAACAAAAGATGTGATCGTGGTAGCTGGTCCCAATAGACAAACAGCTGAAAAAGATGCACATGGCGTAGATAAGAAAATTGGCATCATAGGGAACAATAAGCAGTTATACGATTGCTATTACAATGCCTTGCAGCTTGCTCATGATAAGGGTAAAAAGAGCATTGCATTCCCAGCTATCTCAGTTGGAATATTTGCTTATCCAAAGGATGAGGCCGCTAAAGTGTCGTTACAAGCGATCAGCGATTTTATTAAGAGTCATCCTGATACTAAGTTGACATCCATCGATATCCATAGTTTTGATCCAGGAAAATTAGACTACGATCAGGAATTTAAAGATTGGCAATATTACCAAGGTGCAATCAATAAAAATACAGATTTTATCCCTACATCCAATCCAGGTAAAGTTGCAGCTCCTGTTCGAAGACAGCCCACAGCTGATGAAATCAATCAAAAAAGAATGCAAGAAAGAACAGATGCGTGCACAGAATTG
>CAZOAX010000260.1:0-3605 GCA_964577735.1 uncultured bacterium | reverse complement strand
TGACCCTTACCGATGTCGATGACTTATGGAATGAAGTCAAAGACCGTTATGGCAAGCCACCTGAACAGGCTTTATGGCTTTACCACATGACACGGCTTAAAGTTTTTGCACAAAGCCATGGCTATACGTTGATCAAGATGGAGAAGTTCTCTCTCAAGACAGAGCGAATAAAAGGCAAACAGACCCTCTCAAACCAGGCTCTCGTGCCTGCTTTTAAACATCCGAAAGATATTTCAGAAAAAATAATCCCGCTTCTCCAAAAGCAACTCGCTTAAAAACAACCTTTTAGAGTATCGTTCTCGCATCTTAACAAAATTTTTAGGATGAATATGAGAAAATTTTTTAATTTGATGCTGCTTTCATGCTTTATTGCTACCGCAGTTCATGCAGATGACGATATCGGCTCCTTCTCAATCGGTGCTGACTGGCTATATTGGAAAGTTGAACAGCAAAGAATGACTGTTGGCGTACGCGGTGAAGTTAGTGATGATGCTCATCTGAAATTTAAAGTGCTGAAGCCTGACTTTGAGTATAGCAATGGATTTAAAGTGTTTGCAGGTTACACCACGCAAGATCAGCTGTGGAATACCTCGTTCACATTGGCGCATCTCCCTTCCAGCGCTTCTGTTCGTGCTTTCAATGATCCTGCAGCCGGCATATTCGTTACAGTTGATGGCTCGAACTTTGGGCTGCCTAATGGAGCTTCCAATGTTAATTTAAACTGGAATGCTTCTATTAACTATTTAGACCTGGATGTCGAAAGACGGCTTGTCTTCTGTGATGACTTGGAGATTGTTCCCCATCTTGGTATTAGAGGGCAGTGGATCTTTCAAAAACTTAAAATTCAAACAGCTATTTTTGATGCAACTTCTGTCAGATTCAAAAATGACCTGAACGGCATTGGCGTTGAAGGTGGCTGCTGGGGTAGCTGGAACCTTCCTTTTGGCGTATCACTGATCGGTCATTTTGGCGGAGCCTTAGTTTATACCAAAGTTGACAATACATTTACGCTTCCGATAGGCGCCGGGCCATCCTTTGAAGTCGATGCATGTAGTTATACATCTAATGCCTGGATCGACTCATTCCTTGGAATTGCTTACTCAAGAAGCTTTGATTGCTTCTCGATTAACTTCCATGCCGGTTGGGAACATCACTTGATTATGAATGCAAATCACTTCTCCCCAATTGTAGGTGGAGATGGCAATATGACCATGCAGGGCTTGACACTAGGCGCTTCGGTAGAGTTTTAAAATAATCGTTCCCGTTCCCGTACGCGTTCCCTTTCCCGATTTTAAAAGCCAAAGACCAGTCGGGTACGGGAACGCGTATGGGAACGGGAACGTGCTTTCTTAATATTCTCAAAGAATATATAACAGGTATACAATTATGACGGAGCGGTCTATGCGGTACCTGTTTATTACTTTTTTACTCGCCAGCCAAGTTTTAATGGCTCGAGAGCCCTTTCATGCAGGTATTGTCGTAGATGGTGAGACAGCACGAGTGAGCGCTCCGAATTTAGTCGATCTCAATCGCTCTCTTAGAACATCCGGCATACAAGACCTCATCCCTATCTACACCCCCACATCAGCTGTTGCAATTGGATTTAACATTCGTGGTCTTGAAACGATTTCGTCGTTTGCTGCAAATTCCACCACGCTGAATGTTTACATACCCAATGCCGGCCTTATTGAGAGTTTTACTGGTTCCACACGCGATGAAAGTCTGGTCCTTTTTAAGGATTATATCAAAGAAGGGCGCAATGTTAAAAAACTACTAAAAGCATACGCCCGCTACTCTCCGATCGATCCGATTGCCGGTAATCCGAACGCTTTAATGGCTCAAATGGGACAAGCCGATTATTTGCTTGCACGCCTTTCTCCGATAGTCGGTTGCGATTGTTCTTTTAGTGCACAACCGATCGTGCATCAATTTCAAGCCGGGGTTTGGGGTGGCAGAGCTTTTACAGATGGGTATGATACAACGATTGCGACGTTGCCCTTGCGTTATTCCTATTCACCAGATGGCCATAGTGCTTTGATTTTAGATGCACCTCTTACATATCTACGAAACGGGGGAGCTTCTTCGATCGTCGGCTCACTCGGAATGGGACTCCGGTTGCCGATTATGCAAGATTGGTCTTTAACATCGGTCTTAAGATTTGGATCAGGTGGAACCTTGGATCTTTGCACCTCTGGAAATTTTGCTTCAGCGGGTGTTGTCAGTCAGTTTAATTATCCCATTTGTGACTATGTGCTCACTTTAACAAATTATGCCGGCTATATCACCTCGGTCAACTTTTGGCTATCCGGAATCAATTTCAACTACCACATGCAAAAAGGGATATTTAATAACGGCCTTGCTGTCAGCACTTGCAGTGGCTTCATGTTCCTGAACCGCCCCTTAAATTTTAGATTAGGATTTGAAGACACTTATATTTCTGGTGGAGGTTTATTCATAAACCATTTTGATCAGATCGAAGTCGCTATGTATGCAACAGGCATCAACCCTTGCCTTGACTACGATTGTTTTGAAGTCACCTTTGTCTATCAGTGGGCCAAGCGCAACTACAAATCCTACAACTTCGGCCTCGTGTATCAGTTTTGATACATCCTTAAGCGGCTTTTAACGATAGGAACGATATAACGATAAAAACGATATAGTTATCGTTCATATCGTCCACTTCTAATTTTACTTTACTCCCCGGGTGTGATCCAAAACTTGAATCGATGCGTTTTTTTCTCACTGTCCTGAAGGGATCTATCTCTAACACGTCGTCTTCCTGTGGGGTTAGCGACCCCTTTACTTAAAGCTGCTATTTCCTCATCAATAGTTTTGATTTCATTTATTAAATCCCTGTGTTCATCATGCTTTTGAAAACGACTGAATTCACCCGCAAGATCTATTGGCGGACTGGGTCGAGCAGATTTATTTTCTACAAAGTCTGGATTCATTAAAGTGGATAGGGAACTTCTTTGTGCATTTAGATTTTTTTCAAGTTCTTGTAGCTTCTTATTATGTTGCTCTACAGTTGATCTAAATTTCTCCTGGTCCATGCTTGAACTCCATGTGACCCTGTGTTCGGACTGTTCAAGTTTAAGATCATGAATAGCTGTGAAAGTATCGGCTAGTTGAGTGAGTAGATAGGTAGATGTGCGTTCAGTTTCAGTCACAGGACTTTCCAATTTATCAATGCTCCTCATGACATCATCTAGATGGGCTAGAATGATATCGAACTTAATAGTTTCTAATTCTTCAATGTCTCTTCGAATATCTACTTTTTCTGGATCTAGAAGGGGTTTTCTCGCTTCCATGCGGTTTTTTGAGAGAACAGCTGATTGAGCTTTATAAGCATCCATAAAACTCATAAGTTCATCTGCCAGTTCTTCTCTGTTTGTGTTTTTAATTCCTTCAGGTTGATTGGTTTCATTCACTTCAGACCTATCCATTTCTTGAAGCATTTCATCTATTTGGTCATCCACCCCTTTAAACGATTTTGAAGGCATTAGAGGTTGAGTACTGGAAGGTGCTGTGGTTGGCTTGCTAGAGGCAGGTTTTGTTGAGACCGTTGATGGTTTTGCATTTGAAGGCATTAGAGGTTGAGTGCT
>CAZOAX010000259.1:0-3616 GCA_964577735.1 uncultured bacterium | reverse complement strand
ATGAACTCCATGAAATTAGATCAAAGGCCAACTAAAAAGGTAATTATGGCTAAAATCAAACCGAAGTTAACCGATGAAATCGAATTTGAAGTAAGTAGTGGGAACGTATTTGCTGATTTAAGCATCGATAAACCCGAAGAAGAATTGACCAAAGCTCAACTTGCATGGGAAATTGAAACTATTATTAAAAAAAAGAAACTGAATCAAACAAACGCCGCCAACCTTATGGGAATTAATCAACCGAAAGTTTCTGCATTGTTAAAACGCAAGCTAGACGGTTTTTCAGTGGAACGTCTAATCCATTTCTTAAATACCCTTGGCCAGGATGTGGATATCGTTGTAAGACCTAAGCCTCGTAATAGGAAACAAGCTGTTATCAATGTTTACCACGAATCCAGCTCTTGCCGATCATATGCGCCTATTGCCGCAAAAGGAAAGAACTAATCCATGTCGGGACCATCCCCAAACACCCTCCATCCTCTCAAAGATTATGACAAACTGGTCTTTCTTAAGAACATCATCAAAGCGCCTAACATCTTTGTTGGGGACTACACGTATTTTGATGACCGCCGTAACGGGCCGGAGAATTTTGAAGAATATAACGTCCTGTACAACTATGATTTTTCAAAAGTAAAACTGGTCTTAGGCAAATTTTGTGCCATTGCAGCCGAAACCAAGTTTATTATGACTGGCGACCATAAACTTGATGCGATCAGCACCTATCCATTTCCAATTTTTGGACAAGGATGGGAAGAAGCATTCAATGTATATGATCTTCCCGTTAAAGGAGACATCATTGTCGGAAATGACGTCTGGTTTGGGTATGATTCCCTTGTTAAAAACGGAGTAACTATTGGCAATGGATCCATTATCGCAGCCCGCGCTGTCGTGATCAGCGATGTTCCGGCCTACTCGATTGTTGCCGGTAATCCGGCAAAGGTAGTAAAAATGCGCTTCAACGAACACACCATCCAAAGGCTTGAAAAAATCGCCTGGTGGGACTGGCCAATTGAAAAAATCAATAAGAACTTAAAACTAATCTGCAATCTTGATATCGATCAATTAGAGAGGGCTTGAAATAAATAGATTAATATAATAAAATAGAAAAAGTGTCCGTAAAAACAAATTTAGGAGTTTCTAATGTGTATCCCCAATGAGTCGATGAGTTTAACCTCTTTTTCTTTGGGTACATCTTTGAAACGTAAACCTTCATTCGTTTGTTCTAAACGAAAATAATTCGCTCCTTTTTTCATAAACACATTTTATTAAATTATTTTATTTGGAACAAATACCATGAACTTTATTTTTGAAACTTTAACTTGGCTGGACAGCTTTTTTTGGATCTATGTCGCCTTTGTATTGATCGTTATACTCGGTTGCAGCCTGACTGCAAAAGCACGCTTTTTTCAAGTACGCGCATTCCCCTCTATCGTTAAAACTTTTTTTGGATTTTTAACCAAATCCGCCTGTGACCAAAGAGGCGTCCATCCTTTAAGGGCGTTTTTTGCATCCGTTGGCGGCATGATCGGCATCGGAAATGTCGTTGGCATCGTCACCGCTGTTCAAATGGGCGGCCCTGGTGCTCTTTTTTGGGTATGGATAGCAGCTATTGTCGGAACAATCATCAAATACTCTGAAATCTACCTCGGTTTAAAGCACCGAGTAGCCAATGACCAAGGTGGTTATGACGGTGGCCCCATGTATTTCCTTCAATCTGCCTTTAAAAACCGCTTTGTCCCGATCTTTATTTCGTTCCTGCTTTGCATCTATGGAGTCGAGATCTATCAGTTTGCAGTTGTGACAGACACGCTCAGCTCCAATTTTGACTTGAACCGTTATGGCGTCATGGGAGCCATGCTCTTATTGATCTTATATGCAGGATCCGGCGGGATCTCACGCCTCGGCAAAATCTGCAGTTTGATCATGCCCTTTTTCATGTCGCTTTATCTATCGATGAGCTTTTGGGTCATTTTTCAGGAACTCGCCCTCATCCCCGGCATCCTAAAAACGGTATTTGTCTCGGCATTCACTGGACATGCAGCCATTGGCGGGTTCGCCGGTAGCAGTGTGATCCTGGCTATCCAACACGGGATCTCAAGGGCTGCTTATTCAGCTGACATCGGGATCGGCTACGACTCGATCATTCAAAGTGAATCCAATGCCGTCCAACCCGAAAGACAAGCCAAACTCGCCATTCTTGGCGTGTGCATTGATAACCTTGTTTGCACCATGAGCATCCTACTCGTCCTTGTTTCAGGAGTGTGGAAATCAGTCGAGCCAATTGAAGGCTCAAGGCTCGTCCAAACAGCCCTCAGCAACTACTTTCCTTATATGCATATCTTTATGCCGCTATTTATCTTCATCGTCGGCTACACCACGATCATCGCCTACTTCTGTGTCGGGGTCAAATGTGCAAAGTTCCTCTCGCCAAAATACGGAACAGCCCTTTATCTCACCTACGGCGTGACTGCGTGGATCTTTTTCTCTTTCTTTGACCAGACACATGCACTCCTCGTCATGTCGATCGCTGGAGCGCTCCTCCTGATCACAAACCTGCTGGGAATATTCCTGATGCGTCACGAGATCGTCTTTGAAACGGAACCAGAAGAAGCCCCTATGGAAGACACCTTGCTAGAAACCACCTAATCTACAAATTTATTCAACACGAAGACACAAAGGCACGAAGAGAGCATGTTTTCATAAAGCTTTCTTTGTGTCTTCGTGTTGAATTATCTTCTTTGAGAAGCTACTCTCTGGATTGTTTTGCGATTTCGGCCCATTCCCGAGGGATCCTGAATTTCCCATCCTCAAACCCGCCAAGAATAAGTGAGTAGGATCCCTCAACATCTATGTTTGAAGAGCGGCCAAAGCTGACGGCTTCTTGTATAGAACGGTTCAATGGTGAAAAACCTATAAGCCAATCAGGATAGACACCAGTCAGATCATAATGAACCTGACACTCTATCTCAGTCCATTTTCCGCTATTTAAAATCAATTTAAGAGGCTTTAAGACATTTTCATTCAATTGATCAAAGCTCTCGTAGATCATTTTATTGTTTAAGATGAAACTCTTAAGTGAATATTTCTCCACAAAGCTTTGAGCAATCATATAAGCCCCTTCGTTTGTTTTGAGAATAACAAAAGTATGCCCTTGGAATGTCGTGATCTCATTAGAATTAACAAAATAAAGCTGAGGCATCCTCACCAAAAAAGCACCCTCTTCTGAATCTTGAAGTTCGAGTTCAAATTTCTCTAAACTATTGATTTCTCTGAACAACTTCTGACCAAACAAATTCCTTTGGATGATGGCGTTTGCAGTATCCCTGCATCTTGACGCTCCACGCACAGGCATTTGAGGCGACCTGTGAAAAAGCAAATAATGTGTATGCGCCAGGTAGTGACTGAAATCCGGATTTTCATCCAGCCAGATAAGATCTTTTTGGAGCTGAGAGACTCGTTTTTGGATATTCTCTAACTTAGAATATGCCCGCGCATGGTAAACAAACGAAGAATTTTTAATTGAATTTATTATCATAGAACACAATATTATACTAAATTATAATATTGGAGAAGAATAAACAGCGGGTTCAATACGTTTAATAAGATTTGTGATTCT
>CAZOAX010000258.1:0-3673 GCA_964577735.1 uncultured bacterium | reverse complement strand
ATACTTAATTTATTAAAGATTTGAAAGAACATACGAGGTATCTCTTGGCAAAACTCATTTTTGATCATAACGAAGAAGAAATAGACCTACCGGACGGCGCTCCGATTTCAGAAGCATGTGAAGATGCTGGTGTTCCTTTTGCCTGCACAGAAGGCGTATGTGGAACATGTGTTATCGAAGTGGTAGAAGGTAAAGACAATCTTTCAGACCCCACACAAGAAGAAGAAGACTTTTTAGGACAAGGTACACGCGACGAACGCCTGGCTTGCCAATGTAAAATCAAATGCGGTAGAGTAAGAATCTCATTTTAAAAAAGGATGATGGACATGACGACTAAGACAACAATTAATAAACTAATGACCATCTCTGACATTTTGGGGATGTTTCCAAATAAAGCACAAAGACTTGCTCAAGAAATCACAAATGCTGGTCTTCACTGCGTCGGCTGCCAAGCGGCAACTTGGGAAACACTTGAAGGCGGCATGCTCGGGCACGGCAAAGCCCCTCAAGAAATCGACCATCTGGTAGCACGTTTAAATGCACTTCTTGAAGAAGTTTCTGATCCAAACACAATCTCTTTAACAGAGGAAGCCGCCAAGAAATTCCAGGAATTTGCAAAATTGGAAAATAAACCAGGTGCCGCTCTCCGCTTTGGTGAAGAAATGGCCGGTTGCAGTGGCTTTGAGTACGTTTTAGACTTCTCAATGGCTGCCACTCCTAATGATGCAATCTTCACTTCGCACGGCGTAGATATTCACGTGAATAGAAAAGACCTTCCTCGTCTCATTGGCTGCAAGATCGACTACCTGACAGGTATTCGTGATTCAGGCTTTAAAGTGATCGACAACCCGAATGCAAAATCCTGCTGCGGTTGCGGAAGCTCACACGGCTACAACTAAAAATCATCAGGCCGAAAAGAGTTCTCTTTTCGGCCGACCTTATCAGTGATTCCCTATCATCCTTTGATGAGCATTTACTCGTAGCTGCCATAAATGGCCTTCCACCACTTGTTTAGCAATAAAACCTATTGCGAACATTTTTCCCATATCCAGGAAGCTCATCCCAAAAATTTGGTTAACGAGCACTGCGATAGCACAAGTATAGAGGGCCTCTTTTAAGTTAGGGTTCATTTGTTGATGATAAACCCTTACTTGATTAACGCCATGAGTCATTTTTTTCTCCTAAAATGAAAGGTGTTTTGAAGAAGATTACTCGTTTAGATTTATGTCAGCAATAATAATTGATCCATACGAATTGGCGGAAGATGCCTTACCTGAGCTGCAAATATCTGACGCAAAACAGTTTTTCCATATTTTTGCATTGCGTCTGTGGCAAGACTCCACACTAGACAAGCTATCCCACTCAACGCCTGATCAAAAACAAACGATTCACCCAAGATAGCATTCGCAACCGCATCAATAATGGTGATAATCGTGAAGGCCTTGATAATAGTATTCAGTGCTTTTCCGTAATCGGATACTTTTTGATAAAAATACTGCGTATGACAAACCATTCCCCTCCTAAATGTTGATTGGGTTGAGAAGATACCCTTCTCAACCCATTTCCAGGAGGCTCATCTTATCTATCCGCGACTTTCTAGCCAAGCTTGGTGCATCGATTGATGCCTTTTGATCATGACGTCGACCACATGAAAATCTTTGGCAAGTTCTTTGAATAACTCCCAAGTAGCATATCCTAACACTGCCGCCCCCGCTGCAAGCTCTAAGCTATTTCCTAAAATGGGGCTCGCCACAACGCCCACCACGCCTGCAATCATAGTCAGCTTTCCGCCTTCACTTAAATATCTGGAATAAGCTGACACTCTTTCATAACCGCCAGCTGCTGAAACTACTGTATCTACTATCATTTCACCCTCCCGCGTTAATAAAGTTAATCATAATCCACATATCCATTATTAATAATAAACAATCAACATGTTTTAATTTAACAAATCAGAGAACAAGAGCATGCTGGATAATAAATGGGAAAACAGCACATAATTTATGTTATGAATAAAATTCCAGAACTTCTTCCTCGATACTGTCACTCTGAAAGCACCATGCGATCAATAAGGATGGCATGCGCAATCAACCGCACTAGTAAAGATCTTTATGAAAGCACTTCAAAAGAGGATTTTTGGCGGGATTTAGCACTCTTGATCGGTAAAGGGTTTTCTAAAGAAGTAAACAGTTCCTATTATGAATTTATCAAGCACTTAAAATGCTGGGCACAAAATAGTCCTCAACCCTCCCACGAAGTGATTCAAGCTTACGCAACTTTCAATCATCCGATCATAGAAAACTCTCAATTAAAGATCGTAAGCATCGGCTCAAAAATACACGTCGATCCATTGCTAAGGAAGAGGTCCAACAGAAGACAGCCCGATGTTACCCCGATTTTCACAACTGAAAGCAAGAAAATCTTTACATGCGTAGCTAATTCAGGAGAATTTCTTGCAGTCAATAGAGATGATTCCACTGTGCGCATCTATGAAAATCACAAACCTCATTTCAGCTATTCTTTTAAGGGGGTAATTTATCAATTAGAGATCCAAAACGATTATTTATATGTCGTTGGGTTAATTGAAAATGTCTATTCATTGAACATCGTAAATCTTGTCAAGAAGACTGTAAAAGATGTCCTAATCCCCCAGTTACCATACGTGGCTAACAATACATGGTTTAGCACATCCCATCTTGTGATTTCATCAACAAATGGACATACCACAACATTACTTGCAGCCTCATACGAGGACTTACTGAACAATTCCGAAGATTCTTTTGTCATGAGCTCTATAAACGGACAAGTATCTCTATTTGCAAATGGAGAACAGTTTATTGCCCTAGTGTTTAAAACCTATCACAGTTTTGAGGTAGGAGAACTGACATGTCCAAAAAACTATCAAGTCATTGATTCCAAGCTGACGATCCTTCAATCTCCAAACGGGTTATATCAAGCTATTCGATGTATTCAAAGGCGCATTTTTATAACTTACAATGAATCAGCCGCTAATTGGATGTGCACGTATGATCTTGAAACCAAAAAAATGTCACATATTAAACTAACAGATGGACCTAGTTTAATCCCATTCCTTCCCCTGCCCTACTTTATCTCAACCACCCTTCTTAAGGTCTATTATCTTACCTATCCTTACGAAAATAACGAGTACAACTTTCAGAAAATCTCTATATTTGAATTAGATTATGGTTCTCCCAAGGAAATTCCGAACGACCAAAATGACCATAACAAGCCGTTTTGAAATAAATAGGCCGCTCTAAATCAAGCAAATCAATGATCGCATGCGGACAAAGGTCCACTTTATCCAAAATAAGCTTTTTGAGCTTCTGATCCTCACCTGTCCCAAAGGTCTCTATGTTAAAGGCTACCGGCTCAGCTATACCGATTGCATAGGAAATCTGCACTTCACAACATATTGCAAGCTTGTTTGCCACGATATACTTTGCAATTAATCGTGCCATATAAGCTCCTGAACGGTCTAATTTAGAGGGATCTTTACCTGAAAAACATCCACCTCCATCCCGGGACATTCCTCCGTATGCATCCACAGTGATTTTTCTACCGGTGAGCCCTGCATCAGCTGATGGCCCTCCAAGAACAAATCGACCGGACGGATTGATGAAATATCGGGTATATTTTGTCAGCCATTCAGGCT
>CAZOAX010000257.1:0-3690 GCA_964577735.1 uncultured bacterium | reverse complement strand
AGGCCCCAAATACAAGTGTCGCTTCCAAAAGGAACAGCTTCCAGAGTTTATCAAGCTTTATGCCAAAATGAAAGAATTAATGCCACTTTGGAACTATCTGAAACGACTGGATCAATCCAGTCCTGTTTAGAAGGAACTGAGAAACATTTAGTCGACTGTCAATTCGATGCGGTTTTGGAGACTCGCAAGGCACTGTCTTAATTTCGCCGAGTACTCCGATTTCGAAATCCGCCTCTGGTTTGGCGATGGACAGACCTATCGTGGAAGCATGCCTCCTTGAGTCATTCTTCGTGAAAGCGAATGATCTTATGCCACCCATTTTAGAGAAAGTTTTTTCTTGTTTTTGACACAGTCCAGCAAATAAAGGTCAATTAACTTCTGATATGGTATTCCCGCTTCATCAGATAATTTTTTAAAATAATCAATCACTGCTGGGCTTAGCTTGATACCAACTGCCTTCTTTCTCATCTTGGGATAAGGATTCTTAACTTCTTTCAATTTCGACAAATCATATTCTCTCTTCATATTGACTCCTTTCACGCTTAGTAGCTTTACGAGCTGAAATAAACCTAATCGTTGCTTCGTCCTCTAAATAGCAATGAACTACAATGAGTAAAGAATTTGAGGAACTATATCCTAGCAATAAAAAACGATCTTCAGAGTGCTTACCCTGATCTAAGAATAAACGCCCATACTTGTCATCAAAACAGGCTTGCGCCTCTTCAAACCAGATGCCATGTTTGCTTCTATTTTATCTATTTTTAAATTCGTCCCACTCAAACTTCAACATGTATATATCATATCTATATTTTATATAGAAGCCTAGGTTATTTTTTAAAATGTGTTAGGAGCATGCCCTACGGCTTTCACACCTTTAAAAAGCGAAGGCAATAGCTTTCGCTGCAATATGACTTTGCCTCACGATGGACAGATCATGACCAGCGGCTATCAGTCCTTAACTTTACGCAATTTACCCGGCCAGGCCGAGGTGAATACGTTAAAAGGAATTTTCACGATGACTTTTAAGTATTTCTGAGCTTCAGCATCAGAACCACAGTCCGAAAATGGAATCAGAGAGCCCTAAAATCCACTGAACACTTACCCTCCGCTCTTGGTGCTCTCATGTTGCTTTTGATGTGATAGCTATTTCCTGACTTTCTTCGAATGGCATACTAGAAATTAATAGAAAAAGCCCCGCACCTTCCAAGACAACATCTAAATAATTTCTGATCTCTCCAAAATTAGTGAACAGAATCATGCAAATGCTGGTGATTCCGCCTGTCAACAGACCGATGCCGGCAATTAAAATTCTTGGCCTGATATGATCGACGATACCAACCTTAATATATCCACTTGCCAAAATTAGTAAGCCAAGCGCGCATGAAAATGCCGTCAACACTAAAGCGCCTTCCTGGAAATTATCATAGGTTATGCTTCCTATATTTAAGACAAAAGTAATAGATAAAGAGAAAAATGCCACAAAACCAACCAAATAAACCAATTGCTTACGAATATCTGCCAAAATACAGGTGTACCAAATTAATGTGATTACGGATAACACCGATGACAAGAAGATAAAATTTAAAGAAATCGTCGTCCAAATCGTTAAAGATTCAACTGAACTGTTAAAAAACCGGTAGCTTAGCCCCCAATACGCATAACGCAGGACAAAGTAAAATGCTAAAATAGCTTGGAATGAATTGGCTCCGTCTTTTATAAATGACATTGACATGATTAAGATGAATGCGAAGGCAACGCCGAGGCTGAACCAAATGCTAGATTGTTTGCCAAACATCGACCCTAAGCGCATTTGAGCGGCATCGGAATCAGTAGTTAAGATTATGGAACTTAGTGCCGGCCCTCTAAAAACCTTATCTTCCTTCAATGACAATCGTATCGTTATACCGTTTGATTGATTTTGGAGTAAATCCTCAACATTGAATGTCTCATAAATACCACCCCAGCTAGGGGATACGAGATAGACTCGCACTTTAGTTTCTTCTTGAGGCAACCAGTCTGGTCTTGGGCCATGTCTAGGTCGGTTCGCCCAAATTTCCTCAAGCCAGGAAATTTCGTCTGCCGTAAATTTTCGGCTAAATGATGCGGTTGGAATTTTTTCGGCGTAACCTTGATTTATCGCGGCTGTCTTTATCTCGTGGAAGAGACTAGCAATATGCAATGAGGAGAAATCTGACACCTCAAGGTTTTGATAACTAGCGCATTCATCTAGATGACAGTCAGGGAATGATAAAAGCCACCCTCTTTCTACAGCCATACTTTTCCCGACTTTTCCTGAAATTTTCCTCTCTAACGAAGATTGCATACGCTCCAATTGATTTAAACCAAAGCCACTTGCAGAAAGTGAATGGGGGAAATTGAAAAAAACAACGGCAGTGATGATCAAAAACAGTTTGATGTTTAGTGTTTTCATTAACCTCGCCCAAATTATTGAACGGACCATTAAAAATATTATATGACCAAAAGCTTTCAACACCAAGAATTGAAATAACGTTCAATGGGTCCGAATCGCACCTTGGAAAGGCGATAAAAGCTCTCTAAACCGCAAGCGCGAAATGTTGAAAGTCTTTGAAATCCTTAAAGGGAATAAAATATTTTTGTTTAACTATTTTGATCATTCGCATTAGTTTTTTAATCAGGTTTCAAGGGGGCAGGATTGAACTGAGTAAATTGTTGCCCACACCTTTTCACATTATCCAACCACGGTATTTTGAGAGCGCACTATGATATAATTGAATCATCAAAACACAGAGAATCAAAGGTTTATGAATTTTAAATCAGATAAATTCATTTTAAGCTTAAAGCTCCTCCTCTGTGCTTTCGTTGTCGTAACAACAGCAGTCATATCCCATCAAGTCAAACTGGAACTAAATCCACAAGATCTACAGATCAAGTTGCTTAAAAACGATCAAATCATAAAGCTGGATAAGGGTTGGTATATCTTCTTTGATGATTGCAATTTAAAAGCCTGTCAAAAATACGAAAATATTAAGATCGATAATTTCACTTCAGAAGGTACAAAGACCAGCTTTTTGTAGTCTCAACGATTTCATTGATGAGATCCTTGATGAAATGGTTAAGCAAGGTGCAAAATACTTTCCTTATATCATCATGAAACGACCTTTATCTGACACAGAAATAGCATGGCTTAAAGGCAATAAAAAGGCGTATCTGGTTGCTCCCTTGGTTGAGCATTCTGAAACTAAAATATATGGAAAGGATGCAGCAGTCAAAGATACTTATCTCGAAAAAGAGACGCGTATTTCTCATAAAATTGAACCATTCGACTCCTTAGAGTCTGAGAACCCCCTCCTTACCATCAGTTTTGCCGTCCACAAGGACAGAAATTATTTTGGTCCTGTGCGCTGGCCGTTTGCCATTGCTTCAACCTTTGAAGCCGCGAATGCTTATTCCGACTTGCCTCAATCTGAAGTTACCTATATCAAAGTCGGCTACTTGATGCTGGCGCTCGTGACTGCGATTCTACTATTGCTTTTCCTTGCGATCGACAATCGCCAAGTATATAAGGCTTTCATAGCCCACCTTGTCAGCAATGTGATCCATGTTTTTTCTCTGTTTATGATCTTTCAGCTTCAAGATTCCCTGCCGATGGGTTGGCTCATCGTTTTAATCTACCTTACCGTAATCTCGGGAGTCATGACTGCTATCACT
>CAZOAX010000256.1:0-3709 GCA_964577735.1 uncultured bacterium | reverse complement strand
GGGTACGACCTTATCAGAAACGCGTGTCAAGCACATCCCAAAACAATATCTCACCTAAAAGCGGTTTTGCAACGAGTGGATCCTTCTTGAAGCAAAACCGCCCAAGGTATAAAGGATGATCCCTGTTATTGCCAGGGTTGCAAACACACCTTCAGCTACATAAGTGGTTCTTTTGACATCAGCTAAAGGAACCACTTCATCTATATAGTCTTCTACTATCCACACTTCAAGAAGTAGCGCTAAAATAGCCCCTACGCACCCACCTCTTACAGTCCCTTAAAAGCATCCTGTGCTATCGCATGCACTTCGTGGACGGTTCGACTCTTCCATGTATCAGGCGTTACATTTCTTTGTTCCTTCAAGGACCTTTCCATTATTGGAAAACCGAGTGTCATCTTCTATCTCTAAACTGTAAGGGGGCTGCATGATAAAGAATAATCCCACCAATTGATAGACCCACACGACAAAGATAGTGACCTGTTTGCAATTGGGAGACACCATATCCCAGTGCAACCAGCCCACATACAGATTGAACGCGCGGATTTTTTAATATGATAAAAGGAGCTGATTCCAGCATGCGAGTACTCATACCTGAAGCCGTATGAATCATTTTTTCGAAAAATTCAAAAGGTTTTACCTGCACACTGAACATTTATACTCCTTAAAATTTCTGGAAATTCAAAGTGAACGCGATGCGTGCCGTTTGGGATAGATAAATGGGTGGAATATGGATGGTTTTGGATGACATCTTTGGCATGGGCCTCAGCATTCGCATCAAGAGCACCTGTAATCCATTGAATGGGGATCTGTAGTTTACAAATAGCAGGTAAAAGATATTCTTGCTTTGCCAGGGAAAAGTTTTCGAGATATTGAGCTAGTTCTTCTCTATCGTAATCTTCTTCTTTCCGTGGGATGCAAATTGAACCTTTAAAAACAGCTTGCGAATCCCAGTCTTGCATGAGCTTTTCCCAAGGCTCCGTCCTGAATTTCTCTGCCCACTTATAATCATTCTCCAAGCGTGATCCAAGGATTTTCAGGCCGATATTAGTCGAAATCAAGATCGCATTCTGCCAAATTGCAGGATTTTGAATCAGCGCATGCAAAGCAAGACGCCCTCCCATCGAATACCCCAAGAGTGTGCGAGGTGCTTGAACGTGAGCCTCAGCCCACTTATTAAATTCAATAGCCCATGCAGTAAGGGATGCTGAAGGCTTTATGGCGTATGGAATGCAATCCAAATGATCCCAATCTGAAGGTAAACCTAAAAACCCATGTAGTGCAATAATCATAGGGCCATCTTAATCACATTTGCTATACAAATAAAACTAAAATTGTTACGTTCCTGCAAAAACAAGGAGGGCCTATATGGAACCACAAAGACGATCAGCTGTAGAACAGCATGTTTCATGGTTTGCAAATAAAAATGGAGAATTGACCAACGAAAGCATGGCTGAAGGCCATACCAATCAAGGAATTTATTGTGGTTGGTTCCAACATGCGATTAAAATTTATCCAAAGGTGTCTGTTCTTAATGATCTAATGGAAAAAAACTGCGGAGAGCATGATAAGCATAAGCACTTACCAAAATGCATTGCGACTGTATTTAATGAAGCGTCTTCTGGTCTTTGGGATAAAGATGGAAATTTCAGTGAAGAGCGCTTTGCAGAACTTAAAACTAGATCTATAAAAAACTTGGAAGGCAAAGACTCTGTAACAGCTGCCATCTTGAATCAATTTGCAAGCGATGGGCGTGGAAAAGAAAAACATGAAACTGCGGATCACTTTTGGGGTTTAGCTGTGAATTGGGATGTGATTACAGCGGGCTCTTTGGGCGAATTAGTCGAATTTTATTCGGATGGTCAATGTGCTGACAAAGATGGGAAACTGAAAAATGCTATCACGCTGGACCGGGTTGAGCGATTTTATCGAGATCCGGTCAGTGTCATGCAAGAAAAAAAAGACGAATTCGATAAAAGTCGAAATGGATAGAATTTCATTGTTTAACACATGGGATGGTGGATAAAACACTGTCCCACTTTTTCCAAAATCTGGCGGTGGCCAAGGCGTCGGGAGAGACTTCGATGAGGCCGTCGAATGTAGGGTTTTCGGGCACTTGAGTCCAGAGCTGGTAGGGCATGTTCCAGAATTTGGCAAAGTGCTCGAAGTCGAGGTCGTGGGGATGCTGGAAGATGGTGCTCTTGAACCTGCGGGAGAAGATCCGTCCCCCCCTGTTATTGATGATGAAGAGTGTGTAGGGCGTGTCCGGCGCAAACCAACCGGCGGCAAAGTCATAGAGAGCGGTAAGATCTCCGACGATGGCGAAATTCTCTTCGTTTTCCTTGCAGAGACCAAAAAAGCAGGATATCTGTCCATCGATTCCGTTCATTCCTCTTGAGGCTTGAACTTCATGGGATCCATTAGCGGTTAGATCCCAGTTACGGATCGGTAGGCTATTGCCTAGGTAGACAAGGGAGTTTTCCGGGAAAGCTTTACTTAAAGCATGGATGAGGGACTGTTCAGCTGTAGGTTCTTCTTCGATAATCTGTTGTAAGGATTCTCTGATAGACTGTTGCTCATTCCGGTATTCGAGGCTCATTTCCCAGTCATTTTCAGGGATGGAATATTTGGAAAGGAACTCCCCTATACTGGTATGGATATAATCCCCATAACTTAAGCCTGAAAAGGGAAAGTCCGTGATTGAAAGAACCGGGATATCATTTCGATCTTCCAGATCGCGCCAAATACGATGAGTGGGAACACCGCCAATCCGCAAAACGCCGTCATGACGATCAAGTGTGGGGTGGATCACTTGAATGTCTTTGATGCAAATACCTGATACACCTTCAAAGTACACAGGTGCTTTCAATTGCTCAAGGAAATCGATAACGGCGGGACGATCTTTTTCATCGAGCTTATTAACGATGATCAGTGGTTTTTTGACTTGCTCAAAGAAGTGATCGAGCTTTTTGGCATCACCGATTGGAAGATGACTTTCATAGGTAGGCTTTGCTGTAAAATTGTAAGGTTCTTCTTCTCTTGAGGGATCTTCAAAGCAGACATTTAAATGTAATGGCACTCGCTTTGACCAATTGGCAAGACTGAATTTTTCTTCATACTCAAGGTCAATGGTTTCTGCATAGACACTGAAGATCCCTACTTGCTCAGCTGTTTGGGGCGCATTGCTGCCTCGGTAGCTTCTGGGGCGATCAGCAGTTACTAATACAAGCGGAACTGAGGTATAATAAGCTTCCATGGTAGCCGGAAGCAACTCCCCTGCTGCCGTTCCTGATGTGGTGATGATCGCAACAGGCTGGCCCGTCCTTCTTGCTACTCCGAGCGCATAAAAAGCTCCCGAACGCTCTTCATAACCGTATGTGTGCTTCAGATCAGACTGCGCTATGAGGTTAACGAGTGGGGCATTACGAGCCCCGGGGCAAAGAATAAACTCTTCGACACCGGCTTTTAGGAGCTCTTCAATGACATGGATGCTTAAGAGTCGATTCATGGGCGCAAGCTTAGCAAGCGTTTGAGTTTTAAGCAATTCAGAATTTTCTTGTCAAAGATGACAAGCTCATGTCATTCTCTAGAATCAAAAATAGGAATTAATCATGATAAAAAAATTATGGAGCAACTTAATGGTTGCAGACGTCAATAAAGCAATCGACTTTTACAGTGAAGTGCTAGGATTTCAGCATGTGATGAGTGTGCC
>CAZOAX010000255.1:0-3717 GCA_964577735.1 uncultured bacterium | reverse complement strand
AGGGAGAATAAAATAGCCTGTAGGCGCCTCACCCTCTTCATTTAAGAGGAAAAGAAACATCCCGATGATTGGATTGATTGAAAGCTGATCCTGCAAAGGAAGTGTGCCCTCAAAAAACATTTCAATAGGCGATTTTGTTTCCTCTTCTAATAATCCCTGCTTTTTGGCAGGCAAGTAATGATCAAATCCAAGCCGTATCGGCTTTTTACTTGTAAGCTCATACACAAGATTGACCAACCGGCGGCTGAAAACGATTTTCTTAATCGCCTCATTTTCGCGCCAAAGATCGTGATGAGCTGTCAAATTTTTCGATAGCAGAGCGTCATTTAAAGTTTTTAATTCAGATGCGCTTAGTAATTCATAAAAAGGAATATATCCTTTTTGATTCAAAAAGTTGCGTTGTTCTAAGGAAATGGAAAATTTCATGATGTTACCATTATTCATGATCCGGCTAGAAAAAGTCTACGACAAAAAATCTCACTTTGCATACAGTTAATGTCTATGATTACGCTTGAAAGTCTGAAAAAGAAAATCCCTGAGATCGAAGCCTTGATCGGCTACGTTTTTGCAAATAAAGATTTGCCTTGCCTTGCCTTTACTCACCGCTCCTATGTCAATGAAAACAAGCAAGTGAGCCAGCATAATGAAAGATTGGAATTCCTGGGAGATTCTGTCCTTGGGCTTCTTGTAGCAGATTACCTCTATGAGGCGATGCCAAATACTCCTGAAGGAGAGCTTTCCTACCTCAGATCCCGTCTTGTAGAGGCAGCCGCCTGTGTCAGCTACGCAGAGTCTTTAAATATAAAAAAATATTTAATCATGGGCAAAGGCGAGCGGATGAACGATGGCCGTGGCCGGGACTCTATTTTAGCAGATCTTTTTGAAGCTGTGATCGGTGCTATTTACTTAGACGGTGGCCTTGAAGCTGCTAGATCCTTTATCTTCGCCAAATTGAAGGCCAATTTTGATGAGATCTTAAAGACTCCAATTAAAAACTGGAAAGCACTCCTGCAGGATTACTCTCAGAAAAAATTCCAGCAGCCGCCTCTCTATCGTTTAATCAATGAAACTGGCCCCGATCATAATAAAGTTTTTGAAGTGGCCGTTTCCTTAAATCAGGAAGATGTGGGTCTTGGAAGGGGCGAATCTAAAAAAGAAGCGCAGCAATCAGCTGCAGAAGATGCACTCAATAAATTGAGCTTATAATGTCAAAAGTCAAAAGTGCCTGGTGCTGCAATGACTGCGGCCATAAACAGTTGAAGTGGAGCGGACAATGTCCCACTTGTAAGAACTGGAACTGCCTTCAAGAAGAGATTGAAGCAGCTGTAAAATCCCGTTTTGAAGCAGCTGTCGGGCTTGAAAATAAGCCGATGCGGCTAAAGGACGTTCCTCTCCATAAGACTCCCCGTATTATGTCCGGCATGGGAGAATTCGACAGGTTGATCGGTGGAGGGCTGGTTCCCGGATCATTGACACTAGTAGGTGGCGAGCCCGGAATCGGAAAATCTACACTGATGATGCAGCTTGCCTTTCAACTGGCCAGGCAAGGACTGACTGTTCTTTATGTGTCTGGTGAGGAATCATTGGAACAAACAACTCTTAGAGCCCATCGCCTAGGCATTGAAACAGACAACCTTTTGATCTTAAGTGAGACCCACTTTTCGCAGATCAAGGCCCATGTCGATGCGATCAATCCGGATATTATGATCGTCGATTCGATCCAGATCGTTTATAAGGCCGATCTTCCTTCAGCTCCAGGATCTGTTACTCAAGTCCGCGAGACGACGACCGAATTCATGCACCTTGCCAAAGGACGCAACATTGCCATTTTTCTCATCGGCCATGTGACCAAATCCGGCGAAATTGCAGGCCCGAAAGTCTTAGAGCACCTTGTCGACTCTGTTTTATACTTTGAAGGCGACAAACAGCATCAATTCCGCATGATCCGCGTCGTTAAAAACCGTTTTGGTGCAACCGATGAGATCGCCGTCTTCACCATGCACGGAAGTGGCTTGAAGGAAGTTCCAAACCCTTCAGAAATATTTCTGGAAGAACGTAAAAAAGGCTCCATAGGCTCTATCATCATCCCCACATTAGAAGGAACAAGACCAATCCTTGTGGAAGCCCAGGCACTTGTCTCAGACACCTCTTATCCTTCACCATCCCGCCGCGCCATCGGAATAGACCAAAACAGACTATCTTTACTGCTTGCCGTCCTGGATAAACGCATGGGCTATCAGCTGCATAAATGCGACGTATTTGTTTCGATTGCAGGGGGATTAAAAATCGTAGAGCCGGCTATCGACCTTGGCATCATCATGTCTGTGACCTCCTCCTTACGTGGAAAAGCTGTCGACCCTGACACTCTTTTCATTGGAGAAGTGGGTCTTGGAGGAGAAGTCAGGAGTGTGCCCCGCATTGAAAGCCGGATAAAAGAAGCCATCCACATGGGATTTAAACGGTGCATTCTCCCTAAACGGAACTTAAAGGGCTTTTCAAAAGAGATTCAGGAAAAAATCCAATTGATTGGAGTGGAAATGGTCGAAGAAGCTGTTACTGCCGTGATGCGATGAGAAGAATTTCCGTTGCCGCAAGAGCATCCCCCCTATCTGTCAGCCAATATTACGAAGTTCTTTCACTTCTGCATGATGTGGAATTTGAACCTCACTTCTTAAAATCACACGGGGATGCAGATCTAAAAACATCCCTTAGAACAATGGGTAAAACCGATTTTTTCACACGTGAAATCGACGCGCTTGTTTTGAATAAAACCTGCCGGATCGCGATCCATTCTGCAAAAGATCTGCCAGAACATATCCCTGACGGATTAAAGATTGTAGCCATCACACGCGGTATTGACCCTTCGGATAGTCTTGTCCTGAGGGAATATGATACGCTTGAGTCGCTGAAACCAGGAAGTATCATTGCCACAAGTTCTTTAAGGCGCGAAGAGATCGTTAAAACCTTAAGAAATGATCTTTGCTTTCGAGATCTCCGGGGCACAATCCACAAACGGCTTGAATTGTTGCAAAATGGAGAGGCAGATGGGGTTGTGATTGCTGAGGCGGCGCTTTTAAGGTTAAAACTATCCTGCTTAAACAGAATTCGACTACCGGGTGCAACAACAGAATTTCAAGGACAGCTTGCGATCCTGGCCCGCAATGACGATGAAGAAATGGAAGCGTTGTTTTCCCCCCTGGATTCAAGGAGCATGCCCCACTCCCTCTACATCGGGCCTGAATACCCGCTAAAAGCTTTTCCGGATCGCCGCATCACACACGTCCCTCTGATTGAGACTCAAATCCGCGCATGCGACTTCCAAAAAAATTGGTCGCATTTCACCCATGTGATCCTAACAAGTAAAACAGCTGTTCGTGCACTTGTTTATTTATTGAGGAAAGAACGGATCTCCCCACACACACTTGCAAGCAAACAAGTGCTGGTCGTAGGGACTGCTACGGCTGAACTTGTCCGCGCGTTTGGATCAGACCCCTTAATTGCAAACGAAGAAACTGCTGAAGGGGTGGCAGCACTTATCAAATCCATTTCTCTTGATCATCACTCCCATTTCTTTTGGCCTCACTCAGCCCTTTCCCGTCCCGTAATCGAAACAGCACTAAAAGAAAAGAATGCAAGCTTCACTTCCTGCATTCTTTATGATACAAGACCGATCCAGATTGAACTCCATGAATAAACTGATTTTCAAGAAATTTTATT
>CAZOAX010000254.1:0-3733 GCA_964577735.1 uncultured bacterium | reverse complement strand
CCTCCAAATTTAGATTTTGCACAATGAAAAAGGCCTTCAGGTGGGTCAGATTTCTGTCACCGCGACGAGATAAACCTTCACGGTTTATCGAGGAGCGGTGATCTGAAAGATGACTTAGCTGAAGGCCTTTTGCATCTGCAAAATCTAAATTTGGAGGTGGTAACCTCCAGTAATGTTTATTTTGGGCATAGTTCCGCTAACCTCAGCCCTCGACCTACATGAGTAGCACCTCGGCTTCAGTTGACGAACTCTGCCCCAGAAAAACACAATTGGCCAGCCTCGTTCGGCTACAACGTCTAAAGGTATTTCATGTCGGCAGTAATATCAACGTTATCCACCTACTTCAAAGGTATACGCATCATAAATTGGGCGATCGAACGCTTTCAATCCCCACCTAAACTACACACTTTAATGCGAGGTGCAAATGTGTTCACTTTCAATGAACCCAAAAGACAAATCACTGGGATCGCTCTAACCATTCAAATCTGGAATACGGGAAAGCCCAGCATCATCACTAATTGGTCTCTTGTGTTGTCGCCCACTTACTTGAAACTCCAGAAGCATTGACCGACTGGCCATCTGATGGATCAACTATATCTTGAATTTGAGACTGGCAACATGGTGTTGCCCAATCTCAAATAGCATAACTTTGAAACCTTTAAGAGACTGAAGCTGTTTCACCTATTGCAATAAATGCTAAAAGTAATTACAATGTAATTACATAGAGAGGTTCATATGGCACATATTATTCAGATAGGCAACTCGTTTGGAGTAAGGATTCCAAAAACAATCATTCAACAGGCCGGCTTTAAAGAAAATACGGACCTTGCTTTCACAGTCACAAAAGATGGACTATTGATTTCACCTGAAAAGCACCCACGCAAAGATTGGGATCAAAAATTTAAAACTTCTGCAAATGATAAGAAGAAAACCTTTTTAGGTGAATTTGCCAATGAATTTGATAAGGATGAGTGGGAATGGTAAAACAGTTTGAAGTTTACCTGATCAATTTAGATCCAACTACTGGAAGTGAGATAAAGAAAACGCGCCCCTGCGTCGTCATCTCGCCCAATGAAATGCATGGATTAAATACCGTCATTATTGCTCCTATGACTTCAACATGTAAAACTTACCCCACCCGCATTCCTGTATTTTTTGAAAAAAAAGACGGGTACATTGTCTTAGATCAAATTCGCACAGTGGACAAAACACGCCTTGTAAAATTACTAGGAAAAATCGAAAAAGAAACTACTCATCATATTCTTGCAACCTTACAAGAAATGTTTGCTTGAGCAAGACACGCAGCAACTACCCTTTCATAGCTTGAGGATGTTTGCTAATAACTCTGAACCAATTATTGCCTGAATATTGTAGCATCCCCAAGCTACATAAATGATTGAAATAGGCACGAATGGTTCTCCATGTCGAAGGCGGATTGGCATATATTTTCACAGGAATAAGATCCGGATTGCACTTGATATGTCTACCTATAGTCTTAAGACAGTCACTAACGTTTACCCCTGCTAGCTTTTTAAGCCATATATCAACACTCTTAACTGGAAATGGCTTTTCATTGCGCAAAATAAAAATATTATAAAAAGCCGTTTGCCAGATACGTCTATCGCATCCGAAAATCCAATCTCCATCTGGAACTTCCACATTGAGAAATTCCGGTAATTCATTACAGGAAAAAGGAAGAGATTTCCATAAAGGATGTTTTTTAGCCTGTAGTTTAACTGTAGTGATATTCTCCTGGCCTGAAAGCAGCTTAAGTTCATCAAGAGCTTTTAGAAGCATTTTTTGCTCTAGATGAAGCTGCTTTTGTTTTTCATGTTCTTCATGCTTATACTTTTTTTCTCGAACTTCAATCCTTTTTTTCAGCTCTTCCTCAAGCTCAATTTGCACAGGGGTCATTTTTACATTATGAAGCCATTTTATGTTTGCAACACTATTAATGTATTCCCAAAACGAATCCCAATCATGGACATCATTTGGCGTTAACCTGGACAAATCAATTTCAATTGCCGATATATTAGCTTTGGTTATTTTAAGAATCTTGCAATCATCGACCTTATGACGGTAAAAAATTTCAATGATCAAAGGCTTTCCTTTTTTCTTCGCTAATAGATCAGCTATCATATCATAAAGTTCTACCTCTTCTTGAATAAGATCAAAATCCATAAGCATCTTTTCACTTATAAGCCTGAACTCTTGATCCTCTTTCCCTTTTGAATCTCTCGCAAATAGATGGCATTCTAACTTCGGAAGTGTAATCTGCCCTTTTTCGATTATTATTTGTTTAGCTGCTAAATGAACTGCACTCTCAAATCCACCTTCACATTCACATTCAACAGCGTGTTTGAAATGAGGTTGTATTTTAACCCCTTTACTTGCAATGAGCGGCACCTTGCAACTGGGACAAATACAATTACATCTCTTCCCTCTTACTACTTCAGAAATATGAACAAGCTTGTTTTCAGTCAATCCAAAAGGCAGTTTTATTGGTTTCATGTTAGTTAGTGCCTTGCTTAATTAAATGATGGCCAATTTCAAGAGCAAGTTTTCTGTCCACTTGTTGGGTGATTGATTTTGCGAGTTCTTTAGCGAACCATTCGGGGCGGTCATAATGGGAGTCAATGCTTGCCAGACACATGGCAGTTGCTTGGGAGCAATGCACCTCACGATTACTGAGAAGTGAGCGACCGACAAAACGCAACGCTTCCATTAGAGCCGCTGCCTGCTGGCTGTCACTACAATTGGATAATCTCAAGGCGGAGATGAGATGAGAAGACAGAGCTCGTGCTTTTTCAATGGATGCTTTATGATCAGCTACATACCTGACTGGATCTGCCGTATTAAGAAATTCTTCATCTGGAAAGGGGCCATTAATATCGTTAGCGATCTGATCGACAGCAAAGTCCAAGTCCGCCTTATATTGTTCAAGCTTTATAAGTGCGTATGTATAATCCTCTTCAGTCCAACCCGACGGAAGTTCAATGGCTTTTTCAAGACAATCACGTACTTCCTCGGGAACCCTGTTTGATCTGTATCTTTTAATTGAAAGCTCCCAGTTTCGATAGATATTTTCTGCGTGACGTTTTAACTGTTCTTTTTTTCGGTACCGCGCTTGCTTGTCTGCATTGGAAATTTGATTCATCTACAACCTCATTGTAACTTTTTCATAAGGTTACGTAACCGAATCTAAATAGTCAAGTTTTTTTTGAAATTTCACAAATACAAGGCTGATTTTGTGAAATACCGGGAAATAAAGGAAGGGCATAATAGTTGACAAAAGGCAGACAATGCATTAAAATTATGTTAAACAGCCAGAGACATGACGACTTACGCTTTTTCACCAGAAAAGAATCTTAAACTCATAGAAGAGCGCGATATTAGCTTTGAAGAGATAATTGCAGCGATAGAGGATGATCAAATAATTGATATTCTAGATCATCCAAATTCTGAAAAATATAAAGATCAAAGAATTTATGTCGTTTCAGTTAAAGAATATGTATATCTCGTTCCGTTTGTGGTGAATGAAGATGGTGATGTTTTTCTTAAAACAATTATCCCCAGCCGAAAGGCAAAAAAGAAATACAGCTAAGTAAGGATCCGCTATGAAAAAAATTAAACTAGATGATGAAGAAAAAGACCTTCTCTCTTCTTTTGAAAATGATGAATGGAAATCTGTAAAAAATTTAAAAAAAGAAAAGGCTACAGCTCGTAAAACAGC
>CAZOAX010000253.1:0-3744 GCA_964577735.1 uncultured bacterium | reverse complement strand
GAACGCCGAGAAGTTTTTTCTCGTATTTATCAGTAAGTCTTGCAATTTCAAGTGTATGAGCGGCTTTCATCTCTTCTAATGAACGAGCTTCTGCAGCTTGAACTGCATTTTCAGCTGTTTCTTTTCTCTCTTTAGATGCAGCTGTTGCCATTTTTTTAAGGTGATCTTGCGAAAACGCAACGCCATTCAGTTGAGAAAAAATGTAGGTCTTTCTTGCGCCGAAAGCTTTGACTGCTTCTTTTTCAAGCGCTTCAGCTTGTTCATTTGTCAGTTCTTTGATTTCGGTGAAATCAGCATTGATCTTACTTAAGCGTTCTTCAAAGAAGTGGTAGATCTCGCTGTTTTTAAATATCCAGTGATGAACAATAAACTCACCAAGTGAATCTGCTTCCGCCTCTTCTCGAAGAGCTTTTAAATATCCTTGGATAAGCTCTTGGTTTTCAAGCTTATTAACGTTCTTTCCGGGAAAATATTTTTTGCAAAAATTATAATCTTTTCTCAAATGTTCTGATTTCAGATCCTTTTTAACGCAGTCCACGATCTCCGGCATGCAGTCTTCTAATTGGATCAATTTTTCCTTAAAACTCTTTTCATTTGACATAGCGCCCTTCCTTTTGGCATTAAAATTAGCAAGACCGCTATTTCTCATGCAATAGAGAGTGTAAGAATGGAGCATGCCCACCCCCCTTTTTATGGATCTGAGATCATACGCCGCAATGAACAGGGCTATATCAATCAAATCTTAAGCAAATATAAGGATCTTCCTCCAACCGATGAGCTGAAGAAAAAAATCTACGATGAGCTGATGATGGAGAAGTATAAAGGAAACATTAAGATCCCTTTCAAGGTGGCGATGCGCCTTGACCCTGCCGGCAACTTCCCTCCTTACATCGAGGTGATCCTAGACACAAAGGTTTGAAATAACCGGGCAAGGGCAAGTTTACTTATTCGACACGAACTTCTTGATTTCATTTCTCCCCTGTGATAGAATTGTATGTTAAGTACGCTAATTTGTTAAGTTCCGCAGGATCTTAATCATTAATAGAAAATTGTTTTCAAAACGGGGGATTCGGTGAATGTCTCTAGATAAAGGCACCAAAGAAGAAATCACAAAAAAATACCAACTCCACGAAAAAGACACAGGTTCGGCCGATGTACAAATCGCCATCCTTACTGAGCGGATTGCGGAATTGACGGAGCACCTAAAAAGGTCTCCTAAAGATCACGGTTCTCGCCTCGCGCTTTTAAAGCTCGTTGGCCAGCGCCGCAGACTTCTTGATTACTTAAATTCAACAGATACCAAGCGCTATCAATCTTTGATTACGAAACTCAAACTGAGACGTTAATCAAAACTTGAAAGCAAAGTACTACGGCGGCCTTCCTCGGAAGGCCGTTATTTTTTATACAAAATGTAGAGTGACTATAGAATGCAGATAACGGGTTTTTATAAGAATAAAGAATCGCTATCTGACTTCTATCGCTCACCTCTATCTCTTCATCAAATTAATCACATTTAGGAATATTATGTCAGATAATCTAAAACGCACGACTGTATCTGTTAATGTCGACGGTAAAGAAATTACTTTCGAAACAGGTAAGATCGCAAGACAAGCCGGCGGAGCCGTCCTTGTTCGCCTTAACGACACTTTAGTCTTCAACTCAGCATGTGCTGCCGATAAGGCCGCAGAAGATGCGAGTTTTTTCCCATTACGCGTCGACTACCAGGAGAAATTCTCATCTGCCGGTAAAACTCTTGGTGGATTCATCAAGCGCGAAGGCAAACAATCAGAAAAAGAGACACTCATGTCTCGCCTCATCGACCGTCCTTTACGTCCGATGTTCGAAGAAGGCTACTTCAATGAAGTTCAAGTCCTCTCCTATGTATGGTCTTACGACGGAGCAAATCCAGCTGAAGCCCTAGCAATCTGCGGAGCATCTGCAGCTCTTGCAATCTCAGACATCCCACTTATTAAGCCTATTGCCGGTCTTCGTGTCGGTCTTGTTGAAGGCAAGCTAGTTGCAAACCCAACGCTGGAAGAAATGAAAGTTTCAAAACTCGATCTTCTCATTGCGGGAACAACAGATGCAGTTCTTATGATCGAAGGTTTTGCTGAATTCTTGACAGAAGACCAAGTGATGGAAGCGATCGAATTCGGGCATAAGTGGATCGGTGAGATCTGCAAAGCGATCGAAAAACTTCAGTCCCTAGTTGGTAAGCCAAAAAATCGCGGAACAGTTAAGACAATTGCACCTGAGCTCCTTAAAGATGTCGAAATGGTTGCAGAACCTGTTCTAAAAGCCGCTCTTCGCATCAAAGAAAAACAAAAACGTGAAGAAGCACTTGCAGCAGTTGACGCAACCGTCATGGAAAAAATGCTTGAGAAGGGCGAAGAAGCTAAATTCTCAGAAAAAGAAATCCAAAAAGCAATTAAAGCTGTTACCTCTAAGTTCATGCGCCACATGATCCTGCAAGACAAGATCCGTAGCGACGGACGTGCAACAAACGAAGTGCGCATGATCGATATTGAACAATCTCTATTGCCAAGAGCGCACGGAAGCAGCTTATTTACTCGTGGCGAAACACAATCGGTCTCTGTTTGCACGCTTGGCGGTGAAAGCATGGGCCAACGCTACGAAGACCTCGATGGCGATGGAACAAGACGTTTTTACCTCCAGTACTTCTTCCCGCCATTCTCTGTCGGTGAAGTGGGCCGTATGGGCGCTCCAGGCAGACGCGAAGTTGGACACGGAAAACTTGCTGAGCGTTCACTCGCAGCAATCGTTCCACCTAAATCCTCATTTCCTTACACGATTCGCTTGGAATCCAACATCACAGAGTCCAATGGATCATCCTCTATGGCATCTGTTTGCGGTGGATGCCTCGCCATGATGGATGCCGGCGTACCGATCACACGTCCTGTAGCAGGTATTGCGATGGGACTGATCCTAGAAGGAAATGACTTTACAATTCTTTCTGACATTTTGGGCATTGAAGATGCTCTTGGCGACATGGACTTTAAAATCGCTGGTGACCAAGCTGGCATCACAGCCTTCCAAATGGACATTAAGGTTGAAGGCATTACTCCAAATATCATGAGAGCTGCTCTTACTCAAGCGAAAGAAGGCCGCGTCCACATTCTGAACAAAATGTTGACAGCTGTACCTAAGCACCGTGAAACGATGTCTAAATATGCACCTCGCATTGAGACAATCCAGATCAAGCCAAGCAAAATTGCTGCTGTTATCGGGCCTGGAGGCAAACAAATTCGCGCCATTATTGAACAAGCTGGCGTTGAGATCGACATTGATGACAACGGCTTGATCAGCATCTCAGCTGTCAACCTTGAGGCGATCGAAAAAGCAAAAGCGATGATCAACGGGATCACAGCAGAAATTGAGATCGGAAAAACTTACGCCGGTAAAGTGACATCTGTCGTTGCATTCGGTATGTTTGTCGAGATCCTACCAGGAAAAGAAGGCCTCTGCCACATTTCTGAGTACGATTTTACACGCATTGACTCCCTTGCTCCCCTCGTCAAACAGGGTGACCAAGTCAACGTCAAGGTGCTGGATATCAATGAACGTGGACAGCTTAAATTGAGCCGCAAAGCCACTTTAACAGCGCCTGTAGCTTAAGACCTTCCCAAGAGCCCGGAACTCTTCCGGGCTCTCTACCAACCCATTATTTTTTGAAAGACCAAGGAAAGACAAGAGAACACATCGAAACGATATCGTCAATCTTCT
>CAZOAX010000252.1:0-3764 GCA_964577735.1 uncultured bacterium | reverse complement strand
AAATCAATGCCTTTTTGAACCCTAGTAGCAGGTTAATCAATGACGCGGATGCCGAGGAGGGTAATGTCGTCAGACTGCTCCATTTCGCCGGAGTAGAGTTCGACTTCGAGGATGATTTTTTCGAGAAGGGCACGAAGAGGAAGCTGATGGTTAGCTTTTAAGATTTCTTCAAGGCGGCTTTCCTGAAAGAGTTGCTTGTCTTTGTCCATCGCTTCTGTGACACCATCCGTATAAAGCAAAAAGGTATCCATTTTATCGAGTTTCAGGGAATTTTGAATGAAGTGGGAGTTGTCCTTAACGACGCCGAGGGCGATCCCTTCTGAACGACCAATCTGCTTGAGATCCCCGTTGGCTTTGATCAGGTAAGGCGGATTATGACCGGCGTTGCAATAATCAATATTGCCGGTTTCGGCATCAAAAATCCCATAAAAAGCTGTGACGAACATCGAGGATTCATTTTCTAAAGTGATCAATTCATTTAACTGTTGAAAACAATGTAAAGGCGATCCGGTCTTTTGTCCCATAGCTCTAATAAGGCCTCGAGTCATTGTCATAAAGAGCGCGGCTGGCACCCCTTTTCCTGAAACGTCTGCAATAGTAAATGCTAAGTGTTTGCTGTTCAATGCAAAAAAGTCAAAGAAGTCGCCCCCTACGCGTTTTGCTGGAAGCATAGTTCCATAAATTTCAAAGTTTTTGAACTCGGGCAAAGGGGTAAAGTCGTGGGGCAAAATTGAATTCTGGATGCTTTTTGCGACGTCGAGCTCTTTCTCAATATCAGACAAGGTGTTCTTCACTTTTTCCATCGCGCGCATATTGGCAAGCTGATCGATGGTCTTCATGATGGTGAGTTCCAGTTCCTTCAAATTAATGGGCCGGGTGACAAAGTCAAACGCGCCGCGATTCATAGCGGTACGGATACTCTCAATATCGCCATAAGGCGTGATGACAATGGTTTTTAAGAACCGTTTGGTCTGCGAAAGGGCAAATAAAAGATCAATCCCCTCGTTAAGTTGCATCTTCACATCGGCAAGCACGATCTCGATATCGCTGTCCTTCATGAAAGCAGAAATTGCATCGTTGCCACTATGAGCGAAGACAAACTCAAGCTCTTTTGAAAGAATTTTTTTACGGAATGTCTGCTGGATCAAGACCTCAAGATCAGGTTCATGATAATCCACAACAAGTATTTTAGTGCTCATTTGCTCCTAAGTTGCCATAGCGGTGATAGTCATAGCTTGTACTGACTTCCCTTAAGTAATTTAATAATTCGATTCGCCCATTCGACACAACAGGTTTTGGCATTTGCCACACACCAAGGTCAGATAATTTCTTCACAACGGCTTTTTCCGGCATGCTAAGCAGTCGGATTCTTGCGTTGTGAATATTAGCTATAAAAGTTTCATCCGACTCTATTGTCCAGGGAAAATCAACACATTCAGGATGTACACTGATTTTAAGAGGCGTCTTACAAACTGATGCTGCCAACTCCACTCTTTTTGCATCTAAAATAGAATCACCAGGCAAAAGCCTCAAGATCACTTGATCATAAGGTTCGTAGCTTAAAACATTGCTTTGCCCTAGGAGCTTTTGAGGGTCACTTGGCTCCGGAAGAACAAAATGATCTTTTTCCCCTTCTTTTTGTTCCACGTGCATCAATCCCAAAAGATAATTCGGCCCGCCGGCTTTCAGGCCTGGGCCAAAAGAGCTCTTCTTTGTCCCCCCAAAAGGCTGCCGCTCCACAATGGCGCCGGTGATGCCTCGATTGATGTAGCAATTTCCCGCCTTGATCCGTTTTTTCCAAAACTCATGTTCCCGTTCGTCAAGCGAATGCAGCCCGGCTGTCAATCCGTAAGGAGTGTCATTAGCAATTTCGATGGCATGGGCTAAATCGTTTGCACGGATTACGACGAGCACAGGCCCAAAGAGCTCATTTTGATGAGCAAAACTTCCCGGTTTAACGCCCCACTGGATCCCTGGACTAATCAGATGAGGATTTTTAGGATCAGCTTTCGGCTCCAAAATCCAATTGCCCATCAATAAAGCTTCTTTGAGGGCTCCTGACGGAGGATTGATCAACGGGTTGACTTTCGTTCCCAAATCATAGGCAGAACCCACTTTGAGACTAGCTACAGCATCGACTAAGTTTTCCTGAAAGTGTGGATCATCGAATACTTCTGCTTCTAAGATAGCCACGCTACATGCACTGCATTTTTGTCCTGAAAAACTAAATGCTGATTGAACGATATCACGAATAGCTAAATCACGATCGGCCATCGCTGTTACAATGATGCTATTTTTTCCGCCGGTCTCCGCGATCAGGTCAAGCCCGGGCCGTAAATGAAATAAATGCTCAGCTGTTTTCGTCCCACCGGTCAAGATGACTGTATTAACCCTAGGATCCTTAACAAGCAGGCTTGCATGCGCATCAGAACAAGGCAAAAAGAAAAGCTGCTCTTTAGAAACACCTGCTTCATAAAACAATTTAACAAGCTCATACCCGACTAAAACAGCTTCAGGAGCTGGTTTGAAGATAACGATATTTCCGGTTGCGAGGGCCCCCAAAATACCACCGGCTGGAATTGAACATGGAAAATTCCAGGGAGAGGCCACGAGGACAACTCCTTTTGGCTTGAATTTCACATCCGGAAGTGTTCTTGCATAATAGTTAGCAAAATCGATCGCCTCAGAAACTTCAGGATCGGACTCATAAAGGGTTTTGCCTACATCACGAAGCATGGCCCCCATAAGAACTTTTCGACCACTTTTCAACTTCTCTGCAATCTTTTTGAGGTTCACAGGCTTACTAATTGCTGCTTTAAAGCATAGTTCAATCTCTTCCTCTTGAGCTTTGGAATACGTGTAAGAATCAAAACCCGGACGGGAAGGATCAAACCCTTTGCCATTCCCCTTATGGATCTCTTTCCCGATGATCAAAGGGATCGGTTCGATCACTTTATTTTTCCACTCCTGAACTAGTTTTTGGCCCCATTCTATGTTTTCAGGAAGACACCAGTCCGTGTCCGGCTCATTCACGGTATGCAGTTTATTTAGACGATGAGGAGCACTTGAAATAGTATTGGCCCGCTTGACCGATTCAATAAAAAGCTCCTCCTGATGTTTCCAAGTCACTGAGCCGGGCTTTAGATCAAAGGCAACTCGCAAGAAATTTTCAGGTCCTGTGTTCTCATCCAACCTGCGGATCAAATAGGCAACCGCACTTTGGAACTCCTCTTTTGTCGCAATCGGACAATAAAGAAGAAGCTCTTTTGTGATCTTTTGAACAGCTCGCCTGGAAGGCTCCGCCATTCCCTCCAACATTTCAATGATGACCGAGTCCGTCACACCATTTGCACTTGCAAGTACCCATGCATAAGCTATATCGAAAATATTATGGCTTCCTACACCGATCTTAACTGCATTTGTATGTTCTTTTTTAAGACCATATTCCACCATGCGGATGAAATTGGCATCCACATCGGCTTTATTATCGTAGGGCGCAAGTGGCCAGCCTCTAATAGAAGACTCCACTTTCTCCATGGCAAGGTTCGCGCCCTTCACAATCCGGATTTTAATCGGAGCTCCACCAGCAGCCACCCGTTCCACCGCAAAAGCAGTCAACTCTTGTTGATACAAATACGAATCGGGTAAATAACTTTGCAAAACAATGCCCGCAGATACATCCGGCAACTCTTTTAGTACTGTTTTAAAAAGGGCTATTGTCAACCGGAGGTCTTTATACTCCTCCATATCGAGGTTCACAAATT
>CAZOAX010000251.1:0-3782 GCA_964577735.1 uncultured bacterium | reverse complement strand
TATATGAGCTCTGTAAATTTCTCCAATCGTTCCCTAAAGCCATCAACTGGCATGTCGCTAAATCCATAAAAAGATAACTTTTTAATGTGAGAACCATTATCACTTAAATTTATCAAATCGTCATTCTTAAAATCTACGTCATTAAGGAAATAAGCTGTATTTAGTTTGTGCTTCACAATACAATCTACTATTTTTTTGGCAGGAGTGAAACAAAAGGGCCATCTGCTGTCGCCATCCACTGCATTCCTCAAGGAAGACATGACTCCCTCGGTAGTGGACTTCGAAATAAGCAATTGATTTGCTGTAATGCAAGTTTTTGTTTTGGCCGCTGTATTCACTTTAGAAAATATCAGTGCTAAAACCTCAGCCGGTAATCTTTGCCAAAGATCATGATTGACAGGAAGCAAACAACTGGCTGTACAATGAACTTGAAAAGCTAGTTCACGGCCTTCCGTGCTGTTACATTGTTTTAAAATATTCTTTTTTAATTCCATCAGTTTTTTATAAGTTTTCTTATCATAATCTTTCCCAGATTTAGAGGCGGCGCACATATTGTACCATCTGAAATTTGTATTAAAATCAGTCCTAAATTCCTCGATACTTTTTGCATTTTGATCTCTTTTGGCCGAACCCACATTACCCATTAAAAACACCTTATTATTATTGATATTGACAATTCTAACTTAAATTAAAATATACTGTCTATTTGATTAAGGAGTCAGGCCAGAAAGACCTGAAGTAATCAACACTGATGTAATTAAATTTTAAATGTGGTATACTAAATAATAGGAGACTGTGCCCATTTGAACTCTTTGTTAATTGAAACGGAGATTATTTATGAGCTTTCCAATCATTCCTCCTTCATCTCCCTCGGGGCCTGCGCCACTAGAGAACCCAACTGTTACCTCGGGGAGCAATCCGGCAGCAAGTGCTGCGCCGGTCGATTTTTTTGAAACATCCATTGCCCAGTCTTTGTCTGCACCACCGATTGATGCCGGCAGCCCAAGATTGAGTATTGCTGAATTTTATGGATCGATTTCAAGTGCCAATTTGGCTCAAAAACTGAGAGAATATCTGGATGATATCAATGACCCGCTGTTTAGAAAAGCGCTGATGAAATTTGCTGCAGAACAAGCATCATATATGGCCGAGATCATCACGCTTGTTTATAGATATGACAGCTTGAATATGCAGTTAAACAACTTGGACTTGCCTGGCAAGGCGAGTAAAATCAACAGCAAATTAAGCGCCTATAACAGCGGAGTTTCATCTGATAATAGCCAAATCCATACATTGAATGCTGCTGGAGCTGTATATAACTCTGCCCAAAGTACCTATCAAGCAGCCTTGGTCACTTATCAGAATGCATTAAATACATTTCAAGGGGCTCAAACCAATTACAATGGAGCACTTGGGACATGGAATTTAGCCCTGGCCGCTTATCAATCAGGAACGATCACGCAAGCCCAACTCGAGACGGCTAGAAGTGCTTTTCAAACAGCTTCCAATGTATTTGACAATGCAAAAACAGCATTTGCTACCGCTCAAAGCACCTTTGATACGGCCAAAACAAACTGGAACAATGCGCATGCAACCTACAGCGCTGCAGTATCAGCTTTTAATGCATATGCAGCCTCAAGATCTTCAGACCTTGCAGAAGTTAATAATGCGATCAGTGAATGGAACACAGCTTTTGGCCAAGCGTCCAATGTCATTGCACAGATGAATGCCATAAGAAGTGAACTTGGTCTTGCCCCTGTATCCTCTACAGGCCATATTTCTCCTTATACAGGTCTTCCAGTTGCTACTGTCCCTGGTGGACCTAGCACGATTAGAAATGCTGTACAAGTGGATGTAGACCAGGATAACAATTTAGTTGGGCTGATCAATGCTCTGACTGGTACAGTTGGAGGCCGGGTCACGGCTATTAATGCCGGTGGTTATACTCCCGCTTTGACAACTCCGGCTATATTAGGGATCATTTTAGGGCTCCCTACAACAGATAGCGATGGCACCGCAAACACAACATACCCGGACACTAACGTTCCTGGCAGCATCACGATCACTACGCCTGCGAACGAAGATTTGATCACGACCTATCTGCTTCCACGAATAGCGATATTGGCTGAGATTAAAGACAAGACCAATCGGGAAGAGGATTTCCGTGCAGATTCAGGCGATCGTCCGATAGATCAGATTTCAGGAAAATCTGTCATCAGCGCAAGCTCCGGAGGTAGTAGTCTCGGCCTTTCTAACGCTGTGGGACTTGCTAAAAGTCCCTTTTTGAGTGCTATCCTATCCAAACATGCATTTGAATCCATTTTGAACGTTTACGGTGTTCCTGCTGGATCTCCCCTTGTCGATCAGCTTGGATCGCTCTATACACAAGTAGCAACCAATGCAGGCCTTCTCAGTGCAGGTCCAGCAAGTCAGATTTTAGATAATGCAGTCTTGACCGGCATTAATGGGACAACAGCCATCAATGCAGCTGTTGCACTTGGCAATCTTAGCGTTGTCACAGATGTTGCCGGGGGAGCTGAACTTAGAGATGCTGTAAATGCTCTAATAGAAAATGACCCATCGCTTGCCCATTTGACTCCCGCTGAAAAAAATGCATTACTTGAAGGGGTTGTCGGTGAAATTGGAGCATCCTTGATCAAAAGTGCTTTAAATGAAGTTGCACGCGCGCTTGGACTTCCAGGCTTGACTCCTCAGATCCTGGCGATCCTTGCCGGGCTTACAGAACATGATCCTTTGGCTTCCTTCAGCCAGCAATTGTTTAGGAACGTTCTTTTTGCACAGGAGCTTGCCAAAGAGTTTCAACTTTCAGATGCTGAGGCTAACTTACTGATCGAAGTTGCGATCAGGCAACAATCTGAAAGCACTACATCGACTTCTTCTACTCCTCCACAACTAGCGGGCGATCCAATTGAAGACTTAGCTAGGCAACAAGCGGCGATAGAAAGATCGGTCACTGACCAGTTGATCAAAACAGGGCTTGTACGGGTCGAGGTGGAACAAAAAATCCAAAGAGCGTCTGCTGTAGCAAGCGACGGCGTCAAACAAGAGCAATTGAAGTCAGATATCGCAAAATCCAACGCATTTAGAGACTCTTTACTTAAATCTTTTGCCCTTTTGGAAATAGATCCTGTTAAAGCCGATCTGCTTGCGGCCCAAACTCCGATCGGAACGATCAATGAGATCAACGCGCTTCTGATCGCTAAAGGACTGACACTTCCGGAAGCCAATCAGGTCGCAAATGCGGCCCTGAATGCAGCCAATTTGAACGATCCGGCAAGTAATCCATTAAGCAGCTTCCTCGTTAAGCAACTTGGATCTTCCACTGAAATGGCTGGACTCTTGAAGGGCCAAATTGTCAGTATTCTTTCACCGGCAGTTGGAATGAGAAATGCCTTAAGTGTTGCAGAAGACTATGGATCCCTTATCTTTTCATCTGCAAATTCTGCGACCAACATCTTGCAAGTCAATGAAAGACGCCTGGATGCGATCAGCTATTTTATCCGGGATGTACGGCTCAATGAAGCCTATCGGGAAGCCACAATCAGTTATCGTAGCCCTGAACTTGATCCGGACAGCCCACTAAAACTTGGTAAAACATTGCTTCTCACAGGTATTCCTGGAGGACTTGCTAACCAGGGATTGACATCGCAAGATAACACGCTTGGACCATCCGCTGGTCAATCCAAGCATGCAACCACTTACCCAGGAATATTCGGATAATTGATTTTTTAATAAAATTTGTTTATAATGATAAATAGAAA
>CAZOAX010000250.1:0-3794 GCA_964577735.1 uncultured bacterium | reverse complement strand
TCCTCAAACTCAGTGCCTGAGATAGCAGAGCTTCCATCCCAGATCCTATGTATGGCCATTTGAACAAACGATTTATCCTGATGATTCTCTTGCAATGCTTTTAGTTCTTCAGCTGACATATTTTTAATATTTGAAAGAACGCGCGCCTTGATCGGAGTGATCCCATCGTTCACAATTTGCTCGATGTAATGAGAGTATAAGTTATCGGACAAACCTGCTGCTGAATTAGCATGGGCCGCATGTTCTTTTCTTGTTCCTTGCCCATCCTGCTTAGTTGCTCTTCCTACCCATACGGTTACATCGGTCACATCGCCATTTGTCCTCTTAGCAATCCCTTCAACCTTGAGTGCCACAGCATAAAATATTTGGATCCTAAGGTGGGCATGCTCTTTAATCCCTTCGGGAAGGTCCTTTATCTCGCTGACAGAGGCTGCTTTATTGTCTTCGTATGGGCTAATTGTTCGGGATTTTTTATGGAGACCTTTAGCTTCTACAAATTTGCCGAGCTCATCTGTTTTTCGCTTCGGATTCTGAGCTTTTACCTTATCAACGGAAGGTGCGTTACTATCTTTATTTCGCTTAATGTTACGATCTTTTTTAGATTGTACTTGCTTGTCATAAGGAATTTTCTTCGGACCAAGATTATTTGCCTTCTTAGCAGAAGGCGCTCTATTTTCTTTGTCAATCTTATGAACCCTCTTAGGTTTTACCTGATCGTTAAATGTATTTCGCTTCTGATATGGACTAAACGGATCTGGACCCAATTGATTAACATGCATAATATAACCAGCGATTTTTATGATGTTTCATTATACACTAAATAGATTAAATTAACATGCGCTCTTTATATAATATTAACTTAACAGCAACTAAAAATTTTAAATCATCACCACCTATTTGATCTGTTGCATAAAATACGCCTATCTGGCACAATAACACACGTTCTCTGCACCGGTAGCTCAATCGGATAGAGTACCCGGCTACGAACCGGGCGGTTAGTGGTTCAAATCCTCTCCGGTGCAATGTCTTATTCCGTATTTCCCTCTGGGCCGTTTGAAACAAACGCCTACATTCTTTACTGCCCCGTCACTCGGGATGCAGTGTTTATTGACCCCGCTCCGGACAGCTCTCCTGCTCTTAAAGCCTTCATTGAACATAACCATTTGAATCCCAAGGCGATATGGATTACTCACTCCCATTGGGACCACATCGCCGATACAGCGCTTTTAAAGAAGCACTACTCCCTTCCCGTTTATATTCATGAAGAAGATAAAGACAACTTGATCGATCCGGGATCCGACAAACTTCCTTGCTGGATTGATATTGAACCAGTGACGCCTCAATATTTTATAAAAGACGACGAAATTCTTACCTGTGGCGAACTTAAAGCCCAAGTCATTCATACCCCAGGCCACACGCCTGGAGGCGTTTCCTTTTATCTGCCTAAAGAAAAACTCCTATTTTCAGGAGATACTCTTTTTGCCGGAACGATCGGAAACATCTCTTTTCCAACCGCGAGACCTCGTTTAATGTGGAAATCTCTTGCCGTTCTTGCTAGACTCCCTTCCGATACGATTGTATTGCCCGGCCATGGCTTCAGTACAACAATCGGACAGGAAAAATGGCTGGATAGAGCAGAAGAACACTTTGGATAAGGAGACCACACATGGGGACTTTAGTCGGAACACAAGCTCCAGACTTTAACGTCAAGGCAGCTGTTAATAACAAAATCATCGACCTTTCACTACATCAATTTCGTGGAAAAAATGTCATTCTATTTTTCTACCCTCTTGATTTTACTTTTGTCTGCCCCACTGAATTGCACGCATTTCAGGAAAAAATGGAAGAATTTGAAAAGAGAAACACTGTTGTGATCGGATGCTCCGTAGACAGTGCCTATACACATTTGGCCTGGCTAAGCACACCTAAATCCAAAGGTGGGATCAAAGGCGTGGAGTACCCCCTGCTTGCAGATCTTAACAAATCTATTTCTGCCAACTATGGCGTCCTGAACACACAAGAAGGGATCGCCTATAGAGGTCTTTTTCTTATCGATGCAGAAGGTATTGTACGTCATCAAGTGGTCAACGACCTTCCGATTGGAAGATCTGTCGACGATGCCCTTCGCGTGATCGACGCCTGGAGCTACCACAAAGAACATGGCGAAGTATGCCCAGCCAACTGGAAGGCCGGCGAACGCGCCATGGCAGCGACCCAGGAAGGCCTCGAAGTATTCTTTAATTCTTAAGAAAATAGGGACAAGCCTCAAGTGTTTAAAAAGAAAAGCTATTCAGATTTAGAAGTTCAGGAAGTCATGGAAGCCCTCTTCTTAGAAAAGAAGAAGGTCAAGGACCTCCAGTTAAAATTAAACAATTGCAGCTTGTCCCCTCCCGCAAACGCATCTGAAGACCTGGCGAAATTAAATGCAGAGATCAGCATTTTGCATACACGGCTTGAAGATACAAAGACCGCTGCAGAACAAAATCTGCTGACTGTGCAAGCCGAACTCAAAAAAGCTAAAGACAGTAAAACTCAAAAAGAACTGAACCTCGAAGCAGAGCTCAAGAACATTCTACTTAAAAAAGAGGAATGGACTTTAAGGGAACAACAGCTTGAAAAAGAGCTCAAAACGCTGAAAGACGTTATAGAGACCGGCGAAAAATCCCCAAATGAACTCAAGCTCGAAGCTGAAATACGCACCCTCCTTATTAAACAAGAAGAAGGAAGCCTAAGAGAGCACGCGGCAACACAAAAACAGCAATCCCTCACCATAGAGCTACAAGCACTAAAAGAGCATAAGCTGCAAAAAGAACAGAACCTCGAAGCTGAAATTCGCAATCTTCTGATCAAAAAAGAAGAGCTGACAACCCGTGAAATCGCCCTTGAACGTGAGGTGCAGGCCCTTCAACCTCTTAAAGCCCAAGTTGAGCACCTTAATGCGCAGATTGAAGAAATACCTGAAAAAGAACTGCAGCTGGAAACAGAAGTCCATCGCCTCCTCGTCAAAAAAACCGAGCTTGAAGAAAAACAACTCACACTGGAGCCGGAACTCCAACTCTTAAAAAATCAAAGCCTGGAAGAACAAGCCTCTTTAAAAACTCAAATCAAACAGCTGCTAGCTGAAGTTGAAGACAAAACTCAAAAAGAACGCAACTTAGAAGCAGAAATTCACAACTTGACCGTTAAAAAAGAAGAAAGCTTGATCCGTGAAAAAATGGCGGAGCATAAAAGAACCGCTCTTGAAAATGAGCTCCATGCTCTGCGTGATCTTGAACCCCTAAAACCGCAGATCAAGGAACTTCTGACTCAAATCGAAGAAAAAAGTGCCAAAGAAATTCAACTGGAAACAGAAATTCGTAGCCTCAAAAACACAGCTAAAGAACTCGAACATTCTCGCAATGAAATCACCAACCTGACAGCTCAAATCGAAACAAAAACTGAAAAAGTGCATCAGCTTGAATCAAACATCCAAAAACTTCAGTCTCAACTGGAAGCAAAACCCACTCAGGACAAACAGAAAGAAGCCCAGCTCGAGCGAGTCATTCAGTTTATGCGTGCAAGGGTGGAGGAATCCCAATCTGAGAACCAACAATTACTTGTGAAACTAACAGAAGCAGAAGAAATTTCAAATAAACTCAAAGCAGACCTTGCAGAAGCCGCAAATAGCACAAATAAAATCACCGAAACACTTCAGCTTGAAAGACAAGAAAAACAAACTCTCCTTGAAGAAGAACAGGCTCTCAAGTCCCAAATGCTCCAGCTTCAGGAAGAAATTATCCGCATTAAAACTTGCG
>CAZOAX010000249.1:1950-3813 GCA_964577735.1 uncultured bacterium | reverse complement strand
TCTAGTCCCAATTTCGATTGAAAATGGCAAAAGGGTCCTCTGAGGAATAATTAGGCTCCGTGAATACAAAATGTATCAAGATATAGAGAACCCGATATCTTTGAATTAATCTTTGTTCGACATGAGAGAATAGTCTCGACATGATCTGATCCCTCAAAGGAGATACCTTTTCAGGAGCCTCGCCAGCGCGTCTGTTGACATCTTCTTGAACAGATTCCATGAATCTCGTGTACCGAAGTGTACCGTCCTTTGGTTGATTATTGATAAAATCACGTTGCTCTTTCAATGAATCAGACACTGGACGATTCCATTCATCGATAAAAGGGGCAAATGGAGATGCCATATTTGGATTTGTACATTTTGCAAAGATTTGTTCAAGTCTATTATCCTGCTCAAGTTGGAAGTTGGGCATGATATTATCATTATCAAATGGAGCCATAGCTAGCACATGATTCAAAATATCATTCTCGATATCCAACATGAGAGATTTGAGATCTTCAAGAATAGCACTTGTCTGGTCACTCTCTTCAGATCTCCATTGAATAACAGCCGTCATAGCACGTGCTATTTCAGGAGGAGCTCCCCCGAGTCTATAAAGATTGAGCCACTCTATAAAGTTTGATGGATAGAAAAGATATAACAGATCGGATCTTTTGGCTGCAGTCAGAACGAACAGTGGATACAGAAAATTGCAGCTGTGTGAATTGTCAGGTGAGAAAAGCCTGATAAACATCTTGAACTGGGAAGGAGGTAAACGATGTAACCAAGGAAACGGATGAAAATTGGATGGGAATCTGAAGGAATCGAAAGTAGCAAGAAGCTGTTGATTTTTGGGATCTTTCAAATATTCACTAATCAACAATACGTCTTGCTTGCCTTGAATGTTTAATAATCTTTGGTATACACTTAATCTTTGGTGGTATACACTGGGAGTGCCGGTTGACAAACGTGCAAAGATGTCATCAAGATCCTTTACAGTCAGAGGAGTGACAGGGAACTGTACCAAGGCGCTAGTATCCGCACCTGTACTCAACAAAGTCAAACAAGCTATAGTATGCCTGGTCTCTTGAGTATCACAGAGCCTCACATCATCAACCGAAGGCATGGCACCTGCATTAGCAAGTAGCCTCATCATGAAAAAAAAATTGGTTCGTATGAATAAAGGTATCAGCACGTCCAAAGTCTTACGATTGTCAACTGGAGCTCCATACTCAATGAGAGTTATAATAAAATTGTCATCCTTTGCATAAAATAGAATGTTGTATCCTTGGACATCTTGATGGCTGAGATCTATTCCCATAGCGACCAGGAAACGAATGGACTTCCGAGACACACTTCGACGAGTATGAAAAAGCTCCATGAGAAGGTTTCGTCCAGTCGTAGGATGCACAATATTAATATCAGGAAGCTCTTGGATCATGGAGAGTAATTGGATATCGGATACGTGTAAATCAGCTAAAGTGGTGAAAATTGGATGGATGCTTGAGGAATCTGCACCCTTTACTTCCTCCCATTCAGTGACAGCTTCACCAGTCTCCTTTACTTCAGCCAACTCTTTCTGAACCTTCAGTTTCACCCCATTCGATCTGGAACGTCTATGCATACTAATATGCAAAGCCATCGATGAGATGATCAAATAACACACAAAAATAACCAACAAAGCTTTCATTAACAATTACCAAATGGCAAAGCTCAGGGTGAAACACTTGCCACGCAACACACAGCCATCTCATCGTGCGCATGGTGCAACACCACCAGCAACCTCTTTCTGCTCGTAATCGTACCCGTGAGTAACCCAGCGAATGTGTAAAAGTATTCTAAGCATAAAACGTTCTCGAAGGCGAGATGACGTTATCAATCAGA
>CAZOAX010000249.1:0-1940 GCA_964577735.1 uncultured bacterium | reverse complement strand
ATACAGTGTATGCATTAAGGGAGACACAAAAAACCAAGACTTCTTATGCCGCGCTCGATCGCCTGGAGCTACTCACTCGAGTTTTTACCGCATTCCGCATTGTGACAAACTAAATCCCACGGTTTGTTTTAGCGATTCGCGGGGTAAAAAGTTGTTGCTGTCACCCTTAATGCATACACTGTATACTATAAAAAAGGTATATGCGCTAAGGGTGACAAATGAAACCGGCGTTAGGGGGCCGCGACTTAATGTGTTTAATGGCATAACAATAAAGTTTATTTTTTAAGATTCGTCGGCGGCGCGCAGTCGAATAATAGCCGCTTTTACTGGTCGCGGCGTAATGTGCGTGAAGGGAGGACAAACGAAATCATTGCTGCGCACGATGGGCACGATAGTGTTCACGACAGAATCACAAATGACTGTAATAACACGATAATAAAGTATCCCGGTCGTGCACGAACGCTGTCGTGGCGATTCGTCCGCCTCGCGGCACTTTTCAAAGAGAGTCGTCTTTGAAAAGCTACGTGTAAATCCGATTGACAGGAAGCGAATAGGACAACAGTAGGTTTTTGTCTACTCAAAAATAAATTTTACGACGGTTGCTCTTCGTGTAAATCGGATTTACAGGGAAAAAAATAAAATCTCTTTTTTATAACAATCGACCCATACGTGAAGCATTCGCAAAGGTCTCTATAACATTCTCGACTACTCAGACGTATCCACTATTCGTAAAAATAAAACCACGGGATTCTGTCCCCCTTAGCGCATATTCTCTTTTTTATAGTATGTAGTATAGGACACACAAAACAACAACTTTTTATACCGCGGGCCGGTGAAAAATACCGTCCAGAGATATGCGCTAAGGGGACAAACTATATCACGCACGACATGCACGATAGCGTGCACGACAAAATCATATTATGGAACAACTGACTGTAATAATACGATAATAATGATATCCCGGTCTTGCACGAGTCAAACTCGATTCAATTGTCGAACGCGAAATTTATTATAAACTCAAAAAAACAAAGACGGTTGCTCTTTGAAACGCTACGTGTAACAAATTGTTACAGGAAGAGAATATACCTGGTGAATGGGTTAAATAAAGATTTTGTTTTATACGTAAAACATTTTTGTCAAAGCAATCGGCCGACTCTTGCCATATCAGCAACCGTCTGTATTACATTCTCAATCACGGTTTTTGGGTGGCGTCGAAGACACGCCCGGCAAATACATACCCTAGCAGGTCCTATAAAAAACACATGATTTTTCCGTCGATTCGAAAACCAACAACTCGAATTACATCCAGCTCGTTGATGGCACATATCACAACAATCCTGCTCTTTAACTTCGTGATCCTTATCCATATTCATCTAGTTTCTTTAACGATAGCTACATCATTTTATATTTACACGTTCTGATATGCTGATTGGTAAACGCTGGCATATCCGCCTTGGGCACGAAACCCACTTCCATAGGGATCTCTTAACGCATCAATACTGCCAAACCCGCGCCACGGCTGAAGTGGAGCCATGGCTGAACCAGGTCCAGCCGGAGGACCAGCGATCGGGCTGAAATACATTCCCGAACCACGGCAATGCCCACACAATCCGAAAGCGCCTGTTTTATCGCCCACGAATTTTGTAATGTCCTTTGAATGATCTTGGGCTAACTGCACGAACGGCTTTAACGGAGCTGGAGCTATTTGGGCAAGTTGATTCAGACCCATATCGAGTCCCTGCTGTAACTGATCTCGTAACACAGGGCCTAGTGTTTTCCTAAGATTGTCACGATGAAATTTAGCACCTTCTTTCGCGGCACGTTTAACAACGCGTCCTGCTTTCTTAAAAAAGGACTGTAGGATACCCCCCGAGGCTTGTAACTCATCCACGGACATTGTTAGTCTAGCTCCCCGTCCCAATTCACGTGCTTTAACGATC
>CAZOAX010000248.1:0-3818 GCA_964577735.1 uncultured bacterium | reverse complement strand
AGGCTAACCCAGTCAAAGAAAATGGTCGTGCGGCAAAGAATGATGGGTGCGCAGCTGCATGCACAATCGGTATTGTGGCCCTTATCGCACTCGCGATCATTGGTGTTTTTGCGGCAGGCATTACATTGACGACCCTCGGTGCGGTCACAGCAAACCCTGTTTTTCTAAATGTAGGAATTTGTTTACTCGTCGGCGGAGTCCTGGGTGTTATTCAAGTTGTTTATCGAGCTACTTGCAAAAACTAAGTTTACATTAATTGCGACTCTCCATCCTTAGACAAATAGCAGGATATTAAGAGAGTCAGGATTGCGCATTGATCCTGATTCTCTTAATATCCTGTTATTTTTTTATAAAAGAATTTGTTGCTTTTCGTTAAGGGTTGCAAAAATACTCCAGACTGTTCTATGATTGACGGGTGAATTCCAAGTTTTTTGGGACTTGGAAATCGTTTATATCAATCAAGGAGAAGGCTCAACATGCCTACAATTCAACAGCTTGTAAAAACACCTCGTGAGCCAAAGAAAAAGCGCAGCAAATCACCTGCGATGCAAAAATGCCCGCAAAGACGCGGCGTTTGTATGCAAGTGAAAACTAAGACACCTAAGAAGCCTAACTCGGCTTTGAGAAAAGTGGCTTGGGTGCGCTTGTCAACTGGCCAGGAAGTCATTGCCTATATCGGCGGTGAAGGACACAACCTACAGGAACACAGCATCGTGCTAGTTCGTGGCGGAAGAGTAAAAGACTTGCCCGGCGTACGCTATCATATCGTTCGTGGAGCTTTAGACTGCGCAGCAGTTAAAGATCGTAAGCAAGCAAGATCAAAATACGGAGCAAAGCGTTCTAAAAAGTAACACTAGAATAGTTGTAAAATAACTATTCTGACTCGTGAAATCTTCTGTATTTTTGATGCAGTGAATTTTACGCGTACGGCTTTGAGGTTCTCAGGGTCAGGTGAATTTAGGGACACTCCAATAATTTTTAAGGAACCTTATGTCAAGAAGAAGACGCGCAGAAAAAAGAGAGATCGCTCCAGATCCGGTTTACGGAAGCCTGGTCCTCTCAAAATTTATCAATAAGTTGATGATCGGGGGCAAAAAGTCAGTCGCCCGTAAAATCCTTTATGATGCTATTGAAAAGTTTGCAGTAAAAGCTAAAGCAGAAGATCCTCTAGCTGCTTTTGAACAGGCTTTGGAAAATGCAAAACCGGCTCTTGAAGTCAAATCCCGCCGTATCGGGGGAGCTACTTACCAAGTGCCTATTGAGATCCCACCGGATCGTCGTACATTTATGGCGATGGGCTGGATCATTGAATTCTCTCGTAAAAAAACAGGTCGATCAATGGCAGAAGCTCTTGCCGGTGAATTTTTAGACTGTTTGAACAACCAGGGAAGCACGATCAAGAAGAAGGATGATACTCATAGAATGGCCGAAGCCAATAAAGCTTTTGCCCATTACAAATGGTAAGGAAGGTAGTTTATGGCAAGACCTGATAATGAAAATATCAAAGACGTTCGTAATATCGGAATTATGGCCCACATCGATGCCGGTAAGACAACGACAACTGAACGGATCCTATTCTACACCGGTCGTGTTCACCGTATGGGTGAAGTGCACGAAGGTGCTGCGACGATGGACTGGATGGAACAGGAGCAAGAGCGTGGGATCACGATCACTTCTGCTGCGACAACAGTATTCTGGAAGGGTTGCAAGATCAACATCATCGATACCCCGGGCCACGTAGACTTCACAATTGAAGTGGAACGTTCTCTTCGTGTTCTCGATGGTTCTGTCGCTGTATTCTGCTCTGTTTCAGGCGTTGAGCCTCAATCAGAAACAGTATGGCGCCAGGCAGATAAGTACGGCGTACCTCGCATCTGTTTTGTTAACAAAATGGATAGAACAGGTGCTGACTTTTTTGATGCGATCAACACCATGCGTGAAAAGCTCCATGCGAATGCAATTCCAGTTCACTGCCCGATCGGCGCAGAATCTGAATTCAAAGGCATGGTAGACCTCGTTTCGATGAAAGCTCTATTCTTCCACGATGAGACCCTTGGTGCAGACTGGGAAGAACAAGAGATTCCAGCAGATCTCTTAGAAAAATGTAAGCAAATGCGCCAAGAGCTCTTGGAAGAACTTGTTTCTGTTGACGAATCTGAAGAATTCATGACGAAAGTTCTTGAAGCTCCGGATTCATTGACAGTGGATGAAATTAATGCAGTGATCCGTAAGGGTGTTTGCGCTAATAAGTTCAATCCGGTTCTTTGCGGTTCTGCCTTTAAAAATAAAGGTGTTCAGCAGCTTTTAGATGCAGTTATCAACTGGATGCCATCTCCTCTTGATCGTGGTGCTGTTAAAGCTCACCTTTTGGATTCAGATGAAGAAGTGATGATGCCGCCTGAAGATTCAGCGCCATTATCTGCTCTTGCATTTAAGATTATGACAGACCCTTACGTTGGTAAACTGACCTACGTACGTGTTTATAGCGGAACGCTTGTCAAAGGGATGACCCTTCTTAACTCCACAAAAGATAAGAAAGAGCGTATTTCCCGTCTGATCGAGATGCACGCAAACCAAAGAAAAGAACGGGATGAGTTCTATGCAGGCGACATTGCCGCTTGTATCGGAATCAAGACAGCGACTACAGGGGACTCTCTTTGTGATCCTGAGAAGCCGATCATCTTGGAAAAAATGGAATTCCCTGAGCCTGTTATCTCGATGGCGATTGAGCCGAAGTCTAAAGCAGACCGTGAGAAACTAGCTGGAGCACTTTCCTCTCTTTCTAATGAAGACCCGACTTTCCGTGTTAACACAGACGAAGAAACAGGCCAAACGATCATTGCAGGGATGGGTGAATTGCACCTTGAGATTCTTGTTGACCGTATGAAGCGTGAATTTGCCGTCGAAGCTAACGTTGGTAAGCCACAAGTTTCTTACAAAGAGACAGTGACTGTTCCATCACAAAGCAAGATGAAGTACGTCAAGCAGTCCGGTGGACGTGGACAGTACGCACACGTAGAGATCGAGCTTGAGCCAAATGAAGTGGGTAAAGGCAACGAAGTCATTAACAAGATCGTGGGCGGTGTGATTCCTCGTGAATACATTCCAGCTGTTATTACCGGTATTGAAGAAGGTCTGCAGTCAGGCGTTCTTGCTGGATATAACTTGGTCGACGTGAAAATTTCGATCGTATTCGGTTCTTACCACGACGTTGACTCGAACGAGATGGCGTTTAAAATTTGCGGTTCCATGGCGGTCAAAGAAGCGGCACGTGCTGCGAAGCCGATCATTCTAGAACCAATAATGAAAGTGGACGTCACATGCCCAGAAGCCTCAATGGGGGATGTGATCGGAGACTTGAACCGTCGTCGTGGTCAGATCATGGGACAAGACAGTGCTCGTGGTTCTGTCATCATCCATGCGGAAGTGCCTTTAAGTGAAATGTTCGGATACTCAACAACCTTGCGCTCCCTTACATCGGGCCGTGCAACGTATGTGATGTCCCCAAGTCACTTTGAGCGTGTTCCAACTAAGATCCAAGAAGAAATCGTCAAGAAGTAAGGTAATATTATTTATGGCAAAACAAGAAAAACAGGCAAAGCCGAAAGAGCAGCCTAAAGAAAAGCAAGCGTCCAAGGCGGCTAAGCAAAGAATCCGCATTCGCCTTAAAGGATATGACCAACGCTTGCTTGACCGCTCAACACAAGATATCGTTGAGACAGCAAAAAGAACTGGTGCTAGTGTTGCAGGGCCGATCCCTCTTCCTACACGCCGTGAGATCTTCACCGTTTTACGTTCACCTGTTATCGACCGTAAAT